>NZ_JBFTMA010000153.1:0-8959 GCF_056396725.1 Bacillus sp. 05T31 | reverse complement strand
GTATCCCAAAAGGCAAGTAGCTTTAACTCAGGTTTCCCGGCAACTGTTTTCGAGGTTGTTTCAATGGGGCTCGTTTCGAAAAAAGGGCTTTTTCGCTTTTTTACGAAAGACGATAATGCGAAAGTAGAAAAAGCGATTGCTGATGTAGGTATGAGCGAGTTTCGAGGTCGCAACATTGGAGAACTTTCTGGTGGACAACAACAGCGTGTATTTATTGCTCGTGCACTTGTAAGTGATCCGGAATTGCTTATTTTGGACGAGCCTACTGTTGGGATTGATGTGAAGAATGTGGCAAGTTTTTATGAGATACTAGAGGATTTAAACAAAAGATTGGGAATTACGTTAATTCTTGTTACGCACGATATGGGTGCTGTGACAGAGAAGGTAACGCATGTTGCATGTTTGAATCAGCATTTACATTTCCATGGGAATGTAGAGAAATTCCGAGAGTTAGAAGATGCAGAAATGTCGATTTTATATGGACATCATGTTCATCGCTTAGAACATGAACATGGGCATCACGGGAGGATATAATGATACAGGATTTTTTACAATATGATTTTTTACGTAATTCCTTATACGCTGGTATTTTAATAGGGCTTGTCGCACCACTTATCGGCGTGTTCGTTGTAATTCGCCGCATGTCGCTTATTGCGGATGCATTAAGTCATGTGACGTTATCAGGAATTGCAGCAAGTTTATTACTTGAAAAGACAATCTTTACCGGTGGGTTTTTAAACCCTTTATATATGGGGATGTTTTTTTCAATCGGTGGAGCATTGCTAATTGAAAAATTACGTACTGTATATAAACATTATCAAGAGTTAGCAATCCCGATTATACTTTCAGCAGGGATGGGGATTGGAGTTATCTTCATCTCACTTGCTAATGGATTCAATACGGATTTATTTAGTTATTTATTTGGTAGTGTAAGTGCTGTAACAAGTGCGGATTTAATTATTATTGGTATAGTAGCAATTGTTGTTATTGCGACGATTGTTTTATTATACAAAGAGTTGTTTTTACTATCATTTGATGAGGAATACGCTGTATCAACCGGTTTAAGTGCAAAGTGGATTCACTTTATCTTCATTATATTAGTTGCTCTTGTAATTGCGGTATCAATGGTTCTTATTTTAATTGGTGCAATTTTATGGAAGAAGAAAAAAACTGCATAAAGTAGGGATAGGTATGAATCTAACAGAAGCTTTACGCCTAATGAAGGAAAAGGGATACAAACATACGGGGAAAAGGGAAGAGATGCTGAGATTATTCGCAGCTCATAATCGTTATTTAACTGCGAAAGATGTTTTAGAGCATATGAAGGGTGATTATCCAGGACTTAGTTTTGATACGATTTATCGTAACTTAACGGTTTTTGCTGAAGTCGGTGTTTTAGAGCAAACGGAATTAAATGGTGAAAAGCATTTCCGTTTTACATGCYCCATTATGGAACATCATCATCATTTCATTTGTTTAGATTGTGGTGGTACGAAAGAGATTAATTCCTGCCCGATGGATTTTATGAATAAAGATTTTAAAGGTTATGAGGTAACGGGGCATAAGTTTGAAATATATGGGCGTTGCCCAAAATGTGCAAAATGAGAGGGCTCGTCAGTTATATAACTGACGAGTTTTTAATTTGAATGTAAAAAAAGGTTGCTCACAAAAATTGTGGCAACCTTCTTTTTTATTGTTCTTGTTTTTCTTTTTCTTTTTCTTTTTCTCGTTCGGCAGCCATTTCAGCAGCGATTACATCAATTTCTTTTTTCAGTTCTTCTACCATTGTTTCTTCTGGTACTTTACGAACGACTTGCCCTTTACGGAATAATAAACCTTCTCCGCGTGCACCGGCAATACCGATGTCAGCTTCACGAGCTTCACCAGGACCGTTTACGGCACAGCCGAGTACTGCAACCTTAATTGGAACTTTAAGTGTGGAGATGTATTCTTCGACTTCATTAGCAATGCTAATTAGGTCGATTTCAATACGACCACAAGTTGGACAAGAAATAAGTGTTGCGGCATTAGATGCAAGACCGAATGATTTTAATAGTTCACGTGCAACTTTTACTTCTTCAACTGGATCAGCGCTTAAAGAGATACGAAGTGTATTTCCGATGCCTTTACTTAAAATTGCTCCAAGACCGGCGGCGCTTTTTACAGTCCCAGCAAACAATGTTCCTGATTCTGTAATACCTAAATGTAATGGATAATCAAAGGCGCGAGCAGCTTTTTCGTATGCTTCAATTGCTAAGTTAACATCAGAGGCTTTCATTGATACGATAATATCGTGGAAATCTAAGTCCTCTAAAATTTTAATATGGTGCAGTGCGCTCTCGACCATACCATCAGCAGTTGGATATCCATACTTTTCTAAAATATGACGTTCTAATGAGCCGGCATTTACACCGATACGGATTGGAATGCCACGCTCTTTCGCTGCATTTACAACAGCTTCTACTTTATGGCGACGTCCAATGTTACCTGGATTGATACGTACTTTATCAATGCCGCCTTCGATTGCTTTTAAAGCAAGGCGGTAATCAAAATGAATATCAGCAACAAGTGGAATGTTGATTTGTTTTTTAATATCAGCAATAGCATTTGCTGCGCGTTCGTCTGGAACAGCAACACGAACAACTTGACAGCCAGCTTCTTCTAAACGTTTAATTTCAGCAACTGTAGCCTCAACATCATGCGTTTTTGTTGTCGTCATACTTTGTATAATTAATTCATTGTTACCGCCAATTGTTAAATTACCGACTTTAACTGGACGTGTTTTTGTGCGTTGAGTCATTTCATTCACGAATTGATCGCTCTCCTTATAAAAGAAGTTTCTTATTTTAGTCCCTTACATCAATGATAGTATGTGTGAGAAAGGGCTATAGAAACCAAAGTACTCGGTTTCACTTTTACTATTGTATCAGCGCCTTTATGTAATTGACAAGGATTAAGTGATTGCTTATTGATATAAGGGGAATTTATAAGACTTTCCAACTTGGATTTTTGTAGCAGATGTATTTTTATTTAATTGCTTAAAATCATCAATTACTTTTTCAATAGAAGGAATTTTTTTCTTATTAATCGCTTCTGTAATAGAAAGAACTGTATCGCCAGTTTTTACTTCGATTGCTTTATAAGCTGTATCCGTTTCTTTTTCTGTTTCTTTCTCTTTATTTTGTTTTGTATCTGTATTTTCTTTTTTTATCGTTTGGGCAGCAGATGTTTTTTTGTATGAACTTAACATCGGTAAAGTACCGATTTTTATGTCGTAATAAAATATATAACCGAGGACAAGCACGAATAAGAGTACACCTAATCTCTTCATATCCTTCACTCCTTTGCTAGGAATATATGCTTGTCCAAAAAAAAAATGCCTATTTAGGCATTTTTTTATAGTTCTTGTTTTTCTTTCGGCTTTGGAACTTCTTTAATTGTTAAGTATAGAACGATTAAAACAACTGCAATGTAAATGAATGTTGCGCCAGGTACGTTTATTTTGAATAAATCCATAATCATAAAGAAGATTGTTGGAATTGTGTAGCTGTAAGCAGTTAATGTCCAAACTTGTTTATAAGATAATTTGCGTTGACCGCTCATCGCAGAACCGATGAAGGCAAGCAATGTAACTCCTACAAAGGTAATAAATAATTGGAACAAGTACAGTAAGAACCCAATAACGAATAATAAGATTGGATAAATACTGTCAAATAACGAAATGAAATCTTGTAAATCTTTTTTCTCAAGAGATGCGCCTAATAAGTCATTRTAGGAGTATGTTTGTGTTTGACCATTCCCCATGGAGACTACTTTATCTTTTAAAACAAATAAACCTGTTTTATTTTGATATTTTTCTAAGTCTGTTGAATTTGGATCAAATACGAAAAGGGCATTTCCATCTTCTTTTTCGATAGGTTGATCAATATCAGCTGTTAGCTCGCCATTTTCAATTTTAAAATCAGGTAAATCTTTTTCGATTACTTTATTTACCATGTTAACACCATCTTGAATAACGCTACCGTACAAGAAAGTTCTTGGAATAGTAGTGATTAGGCAAAGAAGCATAATATACAAAATGGTTTTACCGATTTTTTGAAAACGGAAAAGCGCCATATCTTTAGGCGAATATACGCTTTTTGCTAGCTGTGTAAAAATGGACATAGATTCACTTCCTTTATGTATGTATAAAATCATTGTAACGTACGAATCTAGAGAAGCTCAAGATATATTATATTTACATATAGTAGAGAGGACTAAATTCCTTCTTATTAATTTACTTCTTTTAGTAGAGAAAAATACAATTGACACTTTTCTTTCGTATATGGTAAATTTATCTTACATTTTTCAAACGATATATCCGATTGGAATTTAGTTGTTTTTAATGGTACATACATAATCGTGGACCYTTAGCTCAGYTGGTTAGAGCAGACGGCTCATAACCGTCCGGTCGTAGGTTCGAGTCCTACARGGTCCATATCCATTTCATATGTTTATTATGTCAGCAGGAAGYTTCCTTGTAGAAGGAAGCTTTTTTTCGGAATATATGAGCATTTTAATTGAAAAGAAGTGGGGATTTTGCTACTTTAATGATAGCAAGACAAAGCGATTTATTTGTTTGCACCCTATGGCAATTAGGGTAGAATGAAGTTGTAGGTCACATATGTAGTGACAATACATAAACCGGGAGGAATATAACAATGGCAAAACACGAATTACCAAATTTACCTTATGCGTATGATGCTTTAGAACCTCACTTTGATAAAGAAACAATGAACATCCATCATACAAAACATCACAACACGTATATTACAAACTTAAACGCTGCTTTAGAAGGTCATGCAGAATTAGCTGACAAAAGCGTTGAAGAATTAGTTGCAAACTTAAACGAAGTACCTGAAGCAATCCGTACAGCAGTACGTAACAATGGTGGCGGACATGCTAACCATACATTCTTCTGGACAATCCTATCTCCAAACGGCGGGGGACAACCAGTAGGCGAACTTGCAACTGCGATTGAAGCGAAATTCGGTAGCTTCGATGCATTCAAAGCAGAATTCGCAAAAGCTGGCGCAACTCGCTTCGGTTCTGGTTGGGCTTGGTTAGTAGTAAACAATGGTGAGTTAGAAGTAACAAGCACTCCAAACCAAGATTCTCCTCTAACTGAAGGTAAAACTCCAGTTATCGGTTTAGATGTTTGGGAGCATGCTTACTACTTAAATTACCAAAACCGTCGTCCTGACTACATCGGTGCATTTTGGAACGTTGTAGATTGGAACGTTGCTGAAAAACTTTACCAAGAAGCGAAATAATTAAAGTTAATACAGCTAGAAAAAAGCTAGGGGGTTTTCTCCTAGTTTTTTTCTATGTTCTCTTTTTACATAATTGAGCTTGTCTTTGGAAGACTAGAACATGAAGTAAAGGAGAGTTGTGTATGAAGTGGAAACATGTAATCGGTGATGTTGAAGTGAATCGGGATTTAGTATTATTGCTCGTTATAGGAGGTTTATACACGCTCGCAATTTCTTTATCGAATACGTTTGTAAACATTTATTTATGGAAGCAAACACAAAATTATGTGAATCTGGGCTTGTATAATTTGGCCAGCGTTGTATTGCAGCCTGTAACATTTCTTGTGGGCGGGAAATTAGCGAAACGTATTGATCGCTCGATTTTATTGAGAATCGGTGTAGGCACGTTAGCTGTTTTTTTTATCGTCGTTTTAGTAGCGGGAAAAAGTGCATCTCACTATATTTTATTAATGGGAGCCCTTTTAGGAGTTGGTTATGGTTTTTATTGGCTCGCTTTTAACTTGTTGACATTTGAGATTACAGAACCAGAAACAAGAGATTTTTTTAACGGTTTTCTAGGACTTCTTACATCGTTCTCTGGAATGATTGGACCGATAGCAGCAGGATATACAATTTCACGTATGGAAAAATGGAGTGGTTATACTGTCATTTTCTTCCTCTCGTTAATGCTATTTGCGGTTGCAGTCGTTCTAAGCTTTTTTTTATCGAAGAGGGAATGTGAAGGACGCTATGAAATTGTGCGAGTATTGAAAGAGCGGCAAGTTGATGAAAACTGGGGAAGAATTACGCGCGCTCATTTCTTCCAAGGTTTGAGAGAGGGAACGTTTATTTTCGTTATTTCGGTATATGTCTATTTAGCATCTGGTAGCGAGTTAGCACTAGGGAAATATAGTTTAGTGAATTCTGCAGTATCATTTGTATGCTATTATTTAGTTGCTCGTATGTTAAAGAAAGAATGGCGAAAAAAAGCAATTTTACTTGGYGGYATTATTTTATAYGCGGTYGTATTTTTAGTTATTTTTAATGTTACATATACGAAATTACTTATTTATGCAGCATGTATTGCGGTTGCATATCCKATTTTACTCGTTCCGTACGGCTCMATGACATACGATGTAATTGGTAGAGCAAAACAGGCGAGAGAATGGCGTGTAGAATATATAGTGGTCAGGGAATTATGGTTAAATGCTGGAAGAATTTGTTCCATTTTAAGTTTTTTATGTGCTGTTATATTCTTTCCACCTGAAAAAAGTTTACCTTTCTTACTATGTATTTTAGGAGCTGGACATTTCCTTATTTATTTTGCAGTTAAAAATGTCAAATATGATGAGGGGAATGTGAACAAAACCAGTGTTGTAGCGCAAGGGAGCACACAGAATCAAACTGAACCAGAAGGTTAACTTATCGCGTGTTTTATGCTAGAATAGAAAAAGATGTAAGACAGCAGTGAGGGCACCTGTATGAAGGTGTCCCTTTCACATTACATAGCTGTTGGTAGAGGGGGTTTGTATGAGCAAGAAGCAGAAAAAGAACCAGACAAAGAAAAAAACCCACGTTCCCTTTCGGTTAAACGTGTTGTTTTTTTGCGTGTTTTTAATGTTCTCCGCGGTTATTGTAAGGCTTGGATACGTACAAATTGTTCGTGGTGAGGAATATAAAAATGAAGTTGAGAAAAAAGAAAATTCAACGATAAGCAATCCTGTACCACGCGGGAAAATATTTGATCGTAATGGAGAAGCGGTCGTAGATAATGAGCCTATTCGTACAATTACATTTACAAAAATGAAGGGATCAACTGCAGCAGATCGCTTAGAAACAGCGAAAAAGTTAGCAGATTTAATTGAAGTCCCAACAGATAAGTTAACAGATCGCGATAAGAAAGATTATTGGCTTGCTTTACATAAAGAAGAAGCAGAAGCGAAAATCACAAAAAAAGATCGTGAAGAGTTTAAAGCGAATAAAATTGAAGATAAAGAACTAGATGAACGTCAACGAAATCGTGTAACAGAAGAAGAGATTAATCAATTGTCAGCAAAAGATTTAGAAATATTGGCGATCAAAAGCAAGATGGAAAGCGGATATGCAATGACGCCGCAAATCGTTAAAAAAGGTGCAACAGAAGAAGAATACGCGATTATTAGTGAAAATTTAGCGAAATTACCAGGYGTAGATACAAATGTTGACTGGGAGCGAAAATATAARTATGACGATATGTTCCGAAGTGTACTTGGTGGTGTAACTTCTTCTGATGAAGGGTTGCCGAGAGAACGACTAGATTACTACCTTGTTCGTGATTATAATCGTAACGATCGCGTAGGGAAAAGTTACCTTGAGCAACAATATGAAGATAGCCTACACGGTACAAAAGCTGAAGTAAGAAATGTTACAGATAAAGAGGGTAATATTTTAGAAACTATTAATGTGTCACAAGGACAACGAGGTAACGATCTGAATTTAACGATCGATATGAAATTACAAAAGAGCGTAGAAGAAATTCTTACGAAAAACTTAATGAGATTTAAAGGGAGCGAACCTCTTTTAGACCGTGCATTCGTTGTAATGATGAACCCGAAAAATGGTGAAGTTTTATCTATGGCGGGGAAACAATTAGTGAATAAAGACGGCGAAACGAAAGTAGATGATTTTGCATTAGGAACGATGACAAGTTCTTATCCGATGGGTTCAACTGTAAAAGGTGCGACATTACTTACGGGATATCAAACTGGCGCGATTCAACCTGGAGCTGTACAGTTAGATGAACCGATTAAATTAAAAGGGACACCTACGAAGTCATCTTGGAAACAGATGGGGTATATTAATGACCTTACAGCGTTAAAACAGTCTTCAAACGTTTATATGTTTAAAACAGCGATGAATATCGCTGGGGTTCCATATGTACGAGGAGGTACGTTAGATATTCCGAAAAGTGCGTTCGATACTATGCGTTACTATTTTGGTCAGTTTGGACTTGGTGTAAAAACAGGAATTGATTTGCCAAATGAAACTGCTGGTCAAATAGGTAAAGGAAATCAACCRGGYTTCTTATTAGAYTTWTCWATYGGSCAGTATGATACGTATACACCRCTTCAATTAGCGCAATATATTTCGACGATTGCAAATGGTGGATATCGTATGCAACCTCAAGTTGTAAAGGAAATTCGCGAGCCATCGGCGAAGCCAGAGGAAGTTGGAAAAGTTGTTCAATCGATGGAACCGAAAGTATTAAATCGTGTTGATATGCCTGAATCACAAATTAAACGTGTTCAAGAAGGATTTAGACAAGTGTTTAACGATACAGGTGGTACAGCTACAAAATACTTTGCAGGTGCACCATATAAAGCAGCTGGGAAGACAGGTACAGCTCAAACTGTATATGGCGGAGATAAAGAGATTGGTAGAAATGCAAAAGGTGAGCGTGTTGAAACATATAACTTAACATTAGTAGGTTATGCGCCACTTGAAGATCCAGAAGTAGCATTTTCTGTTGTTGTCCCATGGGTACATGATGATAAAACAGGAATTAATGGATRTATCAGTCGTGAAATTATGGACGCTTACTATGATTTGAAAAAACAAGCATTAACTGGTGAAGCTCCGCAAGATGAAAAAGCGAAAAAAAATAAAAATCAAGATGATGAATAAAAAAG
>NZ_JBFTMA010000152.1:0-7859 GCF_056396725.1 Bacillus sp. 05T31 | reverse complement strand
GTTCCTTCTACTTTTGTTTGACCTACTTTTGTATTTGTAATGTCATAACCTTTTACTTCTGTTTGATATCCGTCTACTGCTTGTTCTTTTACTTCATACTTGTACGCTACTCCATTTGCATCATAGACTGCTAGGTTGTCAAATTTGTATTTCCAACCATCTACCGCTGTTACTTCTTTCGTGTCCACTACTTTCTCATTTTGTAGTAATTCTACTTTGATTGAACTTGGACGATCTGTTGCGTTATCGTCTTTCCATGTCTTTGTTCCTTCTACTTTTGTTTGTGCTACTTTTGTATTTGTAATGTCATAACCTTTTACTTCTGTTTGATATCCATCTATCGGTTGTTCTTTCACTTCATACTTGTACGCTACTCCATTTGCATCATAGACTGCTAGGTTGTCAAATTTGTATTTCCAACCATCTGCCGCTGTTACTTCTTTCGTGTCTACTACTTTCTCATTTTGTAGTAATTCTACTTTGATTGAACTTGGACGATCTTTCTCGTTATCGCCTTTCCATGTTTTTGTTCCTTCTACCTTTGTTGTTTGTACCATTTTTGTATTTGTAATGTCATAACCATTTACTTCTGTTGTGTATCCATCTATCGGTTGTTCCTTTACTTCATACTTGTACGCTACTCCATTTACATCATAGACCGTTAGGTTGTCAAATTTGTATTTCCAACCATCTGCCGCTGTTACTTCTTTCGTGTCCACTACTTTCTCATTTTGTAGTAATTCTACTTTGATTGAACTTGGACGATCTTTCTCGTTATCGCCTTTCCACGTCTTCGTTCCCGCAATAGATGTAGTTTTCACTTTATTTGGAATTGGCAACTTAACTCCATTTACAGCATCTGATTTAACTTCAAAAACCACTTTTGCTTGAGGGTCGAAATCAACATAGTCTGGAGCTGAAACTTCTTGCACATAATATTTACCTGGTTGTAAATTAGGAATTTCAATTATCCCTTTTTCATCTGTTTTATAGACATCTCCAACTTGTTCATCAGACTCTTTATACAACTTAAACGAAACATTTGGGATTACTTTTTCTTCATCCCCTTCAATATGCTTCACAATTTTTAGCGTTCCTCTTGGAGTCACGTTACCTTCAGCACCACCGCCAGCTGTCATATTTTCGACTGGATGAGTACCCGATTCAGTAACTGGTTCTTTGTTTAGAACTTGGTAGTCAATCGTATAATCATTCTTAAAAAACTCTTGCTTCTTCCCAGCTTCCGTTATAGTGGATGTATAACCAATCGTAAAGGCAGCAAGACGTGCTTTATCCTTATTAAGTACAACTTTAAATGATCTGTCTCCAGTAAAGGTAATCGTTCCGTAACCTTGCTTTTCAAGCTCTTGTAGCGTTAAAGATCGACGACCTAGATAATCATCTACACTTATATAGAAACTATCCTTATTAAGTGTTTGACCTTCCTGTAAATTATCAGTCACAACAATATCACGACTTAACTCTTCTTTATTTAAGTTTATATTTAAGAACCAACGCACCTCACCTGGCTTACCTCTCATATCACCAGTTTTATAAAAAAATGGACCCTTTCCAGGATCTGTACCACCACCGCTTGTTGGACCGGTAATTATTACAGACTGCTTATCTACATTTGTACCGAAACTGGTTTCAATCTCTTTCTTTTCATCCGTTCCTACATTAGCAGCTTCCACGAAAAAGTTTAAATACCCTTTAATATTTTGATGTGTACTCACTTTATCATTAAACGTACATACCACAGTACCTGCAGTGACTTTACAAGTACCATAGTCATCTAATAGAAACTCTGTGTCTAATCCTTTTAATTCTGGAGGCAGTTTTAATGTTAGTGTGTCTCCAGACTTCAGCTTAAGGCCATTTTTTTCACTGAAGTTTACAGTGACTTTAGTCTGTTGTCCGATAAAAAGATCTGTTTTATCAATCTTAAAACTATCCACAAGTCCTGCTGTGTTTAGCTCTTGCGCATTAGCTACTATAGGTAAAAGACTCTGACCTATAGTAAACATGAAAATCATTATAATCGAAAAAATCGAAGTAACTCTTTTTAAATACATATTTTATGTTGTCCTCCTATAAAATTAAAAATAGATAGATCCTGGTACAAACATACTATGACAAAGATTCTATTATTCAATGTCATTAAGCTATTATCATCTTTTTCTCTTTTTTCAACCCTTCTATTACTTAGAAACTTGAAGTTTGACTTTTATATAGATTCATCTCATTTCTCCGACATGTCTAAACTATGTTATTTCTGGCCTATATTGTTTAACAAAAACAGATTAAGAAATTCAAATTGCAAATACACATGGACGGACCATAGAATAACTTCAAAGTCAGAAGAAGACAATTCAAAAAGCACTCACGATAAAACGCATGAAAGTCTTTCGTCTTATTATGCCGTAAAGTTTCCAAAACTTCTTCACATCTACCGCAAACGATTGCGCAACAACACCAAAAATTGTAGTGTGGGCAAATATAGACCAGCTATTTCACAGCGAATATGCATTTGGCCAACTTCCATACTTATCCTCCAAAAGAATAACAAGAAGTACCATCTATAATCGAAATTAGCATATCAACCGAGGAAAGTTCGAACTGTGAAACATGCTAGGATACTCGTATTCTAAAAAATGTTATTGAAGATGCATTTTCTGCCATTATGAGTTGAGGTGAAATTGGCCATATGTTAAAACGTTTGGTGTTTAATTACACAGCCAACCTACACACCGAAACAAGTAGAACAAAAAGCGTTCTACCGCCAGCATTATATAATTAAAAACGCTCTGGATGAAGTATTGTTTGCCTATGCAAGATGATAGTCATATTCTCCAAATTTGAATACAGTGGACCGAATTTGGGGGTAACTAAAAAAGAGTATGATTGTCAACTGATTTCATGTAAATCGCATAGAAATACGAAATTCAGCCTTTTCATTTTTGGAGTATATAAATGAGTGTCGAGAAAAAACACTTTGCCTAATGGGTTCCATGGCTATGTCGAAGAATTAAAATGAGCTTATATATGATGATAATATCAAAACCGAGAGATTTATATCCTTTCATTATTTTTTATCAAATCATGAAAACTTCAATTGTACTATATGTACTATTTTAAACATATCCCCCTAGTTTCTTGACTAAGCTGGAAGTTTTCAAGATTAATTACTAATTGGTTAGATACTTGGTTAGATGAATTGTTATTTTAGTATTTGGCATAGCTGTAACAATGTTTTTTACAACAATCACACCATTTCCTAGTAACATCCCACCAACTAATAATACATATATGGATTTTTGATAATTTTACCCCCAACAGTCTATTATTCTAGAATCGTTCCTAAAAATCAATAGTTAATTGGTACTTTACTATTTTCACTTCATCACCATAACATATATTTGTCACATGTATTTATATTAGTAAACTGAAATAAAAAAAAGAGACAGCTCTGCCATCTCTTTTTTATTTCAGTTTACCCTCATCAAGACGTACGTGAGGTTCTCCCCCATACGTCTTTTCGTTGATCTTCTTTCTTTGACATCTAATCAGTGTATAGACTGATTAGATGTCTTTATATCAACTTGTATATCACTTCTAAACAAAAATAAGTATCTTTTCTTTTGTCTATTACATTTTTTCTGGTGCAGATACTCCTACGATTGCTAATGCATTTTGAAGTGTCGTGCGTACTGCTTTCATTAATTCGTAACGAGCTTTACTTAATTCTAAGTTATCTTGGTTTAATACTTTTTCTGCATTGTAGAAGCTGTGTAATGCTGCAGCTAATTCAAATGCATAGCTTGTAATGCGGTGTGGCAGACGCTTTTGCGCTGCATCCGCAACTACAGCTGGGAATTCACCAAGTTTTTTCAGTAACTCTACTTCTTTCTCAGAAGTAACAAGTTTGTAATTTACGTCTCCGCCTGTAGCTAATCCTAACTCTTCACCTTGACGAAGGATACTGCATACACGAGCATGTGCATATTGTGCATAGTATACTGGGTTTTCATTAGATTTTGATACAGCTAAGTCCATATCGAAGTCTAAATGAGAATCACCGCTACGCATTGCGAAGAAGTATCGCATTGCGTCCACGCCTACTTCTTCCATAAGCTCACGAAGTGTAACTGCTTTACCTGTACGCTTACTCATYTTCATTTTTTCACCATTTTGGTACAGTTGTACCATTTGGATGATTTCTACTTCAAGTGTTTCTTTATCGTAACCTAGTGCTTGAATAGCAGCCTTCATACGAGGAATGTAACCGTGGTGGTCAGCACCCCAAATGTTGATTAGCTTATCGAAACCACGCTCTAATTTATCACGGTGATAAGCGATATCTGGCGTTAAGTATGTGTAAGAACCGTCATTTTTAATTAATACACGGTTTTTGTCGTCACCGTAAGTCATTGAACGGAACCAAGTTGCTCCGCCTTCTTCAAAGATTTCGTCACGCTCTTTTAATACAGCAAGAGCCTGATCAATTTTTCCGTTTTTGTATAATGATGTTTCTGAGAACCACACATCGAAGTTAACACGGAAGCTTGCTAAATCTTTTTGAAGTTTTGCTAACTCATACTTTAAACCGTATGAACGATAGAATTCATAGCTTTCTTCTGCATCAGCTTTTGCATAACGATCGCCAAACTCTTCAGCTAAGCGTTTACCGATTCCAATGATGTCCGCACCATGGTAACCGTCTTCTGGCATTTCTTTCTCTAAACCTAAAGCTTGCATGTAACGAGCTTCAACAGAAAGAGCTAAGTTATGAATTTGGTTACCAGCATCATTAATGTAGTACTCACGAGATACATCATATCCTGCTTTTGCTAATACGTTACATAAAGTGTCACCTACTGCCGCACCACGTGCATGTCCTAAGTGAAGATCACCTGTTGGATTCGCAGATACGAACTCAATTTGTACTTTTTCACCTTTACCAGTATTCGTTTCACCGTATGCTTCACCAGCGTTGACGATTGTTGGGATTAAGTCTGTTAAGTAGCTATTATCCATGTAGAAGTTAATGAAACCAGGACCAGCGATTTCAATTTTTTCAATAGAAGCTTTTGCTTTATCGAAGTTTGCAACTAAGTCTTCTGCAATCATACGAGGTGCTTTTTTCGCAACGCGTGCAAGTTGCATTGCCATATTTGTAGAGAAGTCACCATTTGTTTTATCTTTTGGAGATTCTAATACAACGTTTGGAATTTGTTCTTCTGTCGCTAGTTCTGCCTTTAATACAGCAGCTTGAATTTCTTCTTTAATCAATCCTTTTACTTGTTCTAAAGAATTCATTATTTTGCCTCCTTCAAATTAAGTGTAATTGTATATCTGCCAGCTTCTTGTTCACTTAGAAGCAATGCGTACGTTAAGAAGAGTTGTCCTTTTTTCTTTTCATCCGACCATTTAAAAAGAACGTTATCAGTTTTCGTTTGCAATGCAAACGTACCAAGTTCACTCGTATACGTACCAGTTGTCCATTCACCTTTCACATGCGTCTGACGCATAGAAATAGCACCTGAACGCATAATGAGAACTTGTTCATCTTGAATTTTAATAATTGTTTTCACTTCGCCTTGTTCGTTCGGCTCTTGGAATGTTATATATGTACCTTGACCTTTTACATAGTATTGACCATTTGCTTCAAAAGCAACGGTTTCCTTCCTCGCCCCTTCACGGATTTCTGTTACGAAATGAACGTGTACCGGCAAGCCTGCAAGTTGTTTCTTCACGTCTTGCACACCCTTCAAATGTTATAGATATTAAATACTACTTATAATAAATCACTTTTCCTATCATATCAAAAAAAGACTCTGTCTGTCTGCTGAAAAATCAGGAAAACTCCTTTTCAAAAAATAATTCACCTTCACTTTATTTCATATGTTAAAATATTTTTTAAATCTAAATATTCTTTCATTTAAAGGGGTGAATTTGGTGCTACCAACAAAATTAAAAAAAGGTGATGAAATAAGGGTTATTTCACCATCTTGTAGTTTAAGTATTGTCTCAAATGAAAACAGAGACCTTGCTATAAAAAGATTAACCGACATAGGCTTTCAAGTTACATTCTCAAAATATACTGATGAGATAGATCGATTCGCTTCCTCTTCTATTTCTTCACGAGTTCAAGACCTCCACGAAGCATTTAGAGATCCTAATGTAAAGGCCATTTTGACGACACTTGGCGGATACAACTCTAACGGTTTATTGAAACATCTCGATTATGATTTAATTCGAGAAAATCCGAAAATTTTCTGCGGTTATTCTGATATTACCGCTTTAAGTAACGCGATTTATGCTAAAACAGGCTTAGTTACATATTCAGGTCCTCACTTCTCTTCATTTGGAATGGAGAAAGGGCTCGATTATACGACCGATTACTTTTTAAAGTGCTTAACTTCTCATGAACCTATTGAAATACTACCAGCTGAAACTTGGAGCGATGACTCTTGGTATATGGATCAAGAAAATCGAGAATTTATTAAAAATGAAGGATATGTTTCAATTCAAGAAGGGGAAGCGATGGGAGATATTATTGGTGGCAATATGAGCACATTTAATTTACTGCAAGGTACACCATATATGCCAAGCTTACAGGGCAAAATTTTATTTCTTGAAGAGGATAGTTTAACAGGAAAATCTACCCTAAAAACTTTTGATCGATATTTACATTCTCTTATGCATCAACCYGACTTTGAACATGTAAAAGGCATTGTTATAGGACGAATGCAAAAAGGAGCAGAATGTACGATAGAAGACATTCAAGAAATGATTGCTTCAAAGCCTGAACTTACACATATACCTATCATTGCAAATACAAGTTTCGGACATACAACTCCTATTTTTACTTTCCCAATTGGCGGAAGGGCAAAAATCATTTCTAATAAAGAAAGTTCAGCTATCACCATTTTAACGCACTAAAAAAGGAGCGAACGATTCGCTCCTTTTATGGTTTTTCTATTTTTTGCAACGCTTTTTGCGGGATTGATTCTTTTGAGATTTCAGCCCATCCTTTTCCCTGCATACCTTTTGCATAAATTTTTATAAAAGCACCCGTATGCAATTCACGGTTCACCATTCTTTTAATAACTTGTAGCTTTCCATCTTCTGTATACCCTTTAAATGTATACAAATATTCATCGTCTTTTTTCTCACTTTTATCTATAACAGCATAATAATCTTGTATTTCTTTATTTGAAAAGAAGTTGTCTACAAAAGCATGCACACCTTCTGTTTTCGTGTTTAAATAATATGCTGTTCCACCTAAAATAATGGCGAACACAGCTAAAACTTTAATTACCAATTTCATAAATGCGCCTCCTGTTTGCACTGCTTTCTCACTAGCCGTATGTCTATACCTGTATTATACGAAAAAAGGCATACTATACTCTATCGAAATGCCTTACACTTTCCTTACATTATTGTAAGAGTTTTTCACCTTACAGCGATTTCCCAATAAAAAATTTTTCCGTTTAACAAACTTTTATATTATTATTGAATGATACAAATTTTTATTACAAAAATCAAAGGAGACAGTTTTCAAATGGCTATCTTGCAAGGTTTAGCACTATTACTTGTTGTACTTTGTCTATTTACACTTTTCAGTTACCGTGCGCCTTACGGAATGAAAGCAATGGGCGCTTTAGCTAATGCAGCAATCGCAAGTTTTCTTATTGAAGCATTTCACCGTTATATTGGTGGAGAAATGTTTCATAATGACTTTTTACAATCAGTAGGAGAAGCTTCTGGTAGTATGAGCGGTGTCGCAGCGGCAATTTTAGTCGCATTAGCAATCGGTGTTTCACCCGTATACGCTGTTTTAATCGGTATAGCTA
>NZ_JBFTMA010000151.1:0-7883 GCF_056396725.1 Bacillus sp. 05T31 | reverse complement strand
ATTAATAAAGAAGTTACTATCACAAGACTATACCATCGCCATATGTAGTACCGTCATAAGTGGTGATATAGTTGCATTACTAGCTAAACACAATATAAAAGTTATTTCATTAATACATGAATTGCCGCATTTAATACAACAGTACTCTGCCGAGGGGAAAGCTAGAAACATTGCCCAGTTCGCTTACAAAATTGTCTTCCCTTCACAGTACGTGTATGAAAAATTCCGTACAATCACCCAATTAGATCATCAAAAATGTCACATCCTCCCTCAAGGCTTGTTTAACCACAATCCTTATAAGAACAATATTGCAAAAGCTAGAAGCGAATTACGAAAAAAACACAACCTGCCTCTAGATAGCAAAATCATTTTAGGAGTAGGTTTCGCTGATCATCGGAAGGGGATAGATTTATTCTCACTTATTGCTTACTCAGTAAGAAAGGTTCATACGAATATTCATTTTATCTGGGTCGGGAGAACAGATGTTCATTTCTTTAACACGCTATCCCCAAGATATACAGCACATTTCACATTAGTTGAGCCTACTCCAGATATCGGTTTATATAACGCCGGGGCTGATTTATATTTATTAACTTCAAGAGAAGATCCTTTTCCAAACGTTGTTTTAGAGGCATTAGATACAAAAGTCCCTGTTATAGGGTTTAAAAACGCTGGAGGTTTTGAAGATGTTGTTACGGAACAAACTGGCGCCTTAGTAGACTTTTTAAATTTACCGCAGGTGCTGGAAAGAATATATGAATTTATTGGAGATGAAGACTTACGATTACAAAAAGGGCGCTTTGGCCAAGAGCTTATTGAAAAAGATTTCAACTTTCTTCATTACATTTATCAACTGTTAAACCTACTTGATCATAATTACAAAAAAATAAGCGTAATCATACCGAACTATAATTACGAAAAATACTTATCTAACCGAGTTAAATCCATATTAAACCAAACCTATCCCCTTTACGAACTAATTTTCCTAGACGATGCCTCTACTGACAATAGCGTATCTATATTTGAACAGCTGCTCTCAAACGAAAATAAGCCCCACCTAAAAGTTCAGCAGATTATTAATGATAAAAACTCTGGTTCTGTATTTAAACAATGGATAAAAGGCATCTCTGCAGCAACCGGTGATTATATTTGGATTGCAGAGGCCGATGACTTATGTGATCAGACATTTTTAGAAGAAGTAATCCAAGGGTTTCATATAAATGGTGATGTTACCTTAAGCTACACACAATCAAAACAAATAGATGAACAAGGAAATATCCTAGCCAATCATTATTTAGATTACACAAATGATATTGATAAAGAAAAATGGAAAAGTTCTTATTTCCGAAAAGGGATAGATGAAATACAAGATACATTACTTATCAAAAACACCATACCTAATGTCTCAAGTGTAGTTTTTAAAACCATAGATATAAAAACTACAGAAAAACAATTAGAAAAGTTTAAAGTAGCTGGTGATTGGTTTTTCTATGTTTCTATTCTTAAAGAGGGGAACATTTATTTCAATCCAAAACCGCTAAACTATCATAGACGACATACAAATAGCGTAACGAGAACAGAAGATTCATATTCCCATTACAGTGAAGTTGTACAAATGCAGAATTTCATTAAAGAAACCTTTACTATCGACGACATTTCAAAAAAGAAAATGTACACATATAGAAAGTACCTTAAAGCATATTTGAAGATTTAATGATATATTTTCTTCGCCATCAGTATCTCTTGTAAAACGTTACTATCATTTAAGGGGGGTTACTCTTTGAAAGAATTTATAGAAGCAAATAAAGATTTGCTTTCTCAAATTGCACACAAATACAATGTAAATGCAAGTATCCATCCAGAGGATCATATCTTTCAATTCCTTGTCACTAATCCAGTCTTCCCATCTAAAAAAGAAGCGATAGATTATTATTTTCAAGATGGGAGAAAATCCGCAGAAACACTTTTAGATTTAATTACTTCCTTTTATCCCCCTATAGACACTCCAATTAAATTATTAGAATTCGCATCCGGATATGGCTGCGTAACACGTCATTTATTAAACCCACAAACGAACTTAAGTATAACTACCTGTGATATACATGAAGAGGCTATTACTTTTATTGAAAACAMATTAAATACTTCTTCTATCTTATCTCACCCTGAACCTGAACAAGTAAAATTGGCCTCGTCTACGTATGATATCGTCTTTTGTCTATCCTTTTTTTCTCATATGCCTGATACAACTTGGTTTCGTTGGCTTCAAACATTGTATAATGCTGTTTCTCCTGAAGGCTTACTCATTTTCACAACTCATGGTTATCAAAGTAAAAAGTACTTCAGCTTTCCAGATTTAAATAAACAGGGTTATTGGTTTCTCCCTTCTAGTGAACAATTGGATTTAGATGTTCATCAATACGGGCAAACGATCGTTAGTCCCTCTTACGTATGTGACAAAATTAAATTATTACCCTATAACCCTGTCATCAAAAAATACACTGAAGGTTTTTGGTGGGAACATCAAGACCTTTGGGTAATAAAAAAAGAAATAAAATAATAAACCACGCTCTACTGATACAAAAGTAGGGCGTGGTTTATTATTTTTTACTATATAAGAACTCTTCAATCCATAGCTTATTTAATCTAATTCCACTTTTGAAATCTATTTTCGGTTCCCAATTACATTCTCGTCTTACTCTATCTATATTTAAAATGATTTTTTGAACATTTTCTTGCCTTTGTTTATAGCAGGTAAAGTCCACTTTTCTTTCCGTTAATTTCTCCAATTCTACTATAATTCGTTTTAAAGAGAGACCCTTGCCGCTCCCTATGTTATACACACAAGATTTCAAACGATTTAATTGTGATAGTTGTATAGTGATTTCAACTAAATCATCGATATAAATATAATCTCGAATAATCTCTTGTGGATTCCCATATATATTAATCTTTTCATTACTGAGATGCTGATACAAAAAACAATTTATTGCCCCAACTTTCTTTAAAGGATTTTGATATTTTCCATATGGATTAGAATATCTACATACAACATAGTCAATTCCGTATTTTTTCTTATAAAAGTACAAGTAATTTTCAAGCGATACTTTTGTTATTCCATAAGGAGAAAGTGGTTTTAATGGATGTTCCTCATCAATAGGTAAATATTCCGGTTCACCATAAACCGTGCCTCCAGAAGATGCTAATACAATTTTTTTAATAGGAAAATTTTTAACACTTTCCATGAAGTTAAGAAAAAAAAAGCTACTGTTTATATCTCCGAAAACATCTTCAATTGAAGTTGCTACATTAGACGTTGCAGCTAAATAAATAATAATATCCACACTCACTAAAGCTTTATATATATCTTTAACATTTGCTAAATCACCTTTAATAAATTCAACCTCACTTATAATATTTTGAGGGAAATTATTTATATGTCTGGAAAATACTTTTACATTTTGACCTTGTTTCAATAAACCTAATGCGAGGTTTATACCAATGAAACTATTTCCACCTACTATTAAATAATTATTCTTCCTCATAATATCCTCTCTAGTAATAAGATTTTTGCTTATCACACCTAGAAATACAAATAAACGAACTTGCTCACCTCTATTATTCATTCTCTTATAATTGTATGCCCCTTATAAATTTTCATTATCTTTATTTTATATTTTCCTTTTAGAATCGATACCTTATTTAAGATGACCGCAAAAACACTCATAATATTTACTCATTCCCATGAATATATTGGATTAGTAAAAAATTGCCTTCTCATATTCTCGTTTATTCTATTTAAAAACCTTCTCCATAAATAAAACTTTCAAAAAGGAGCACTACATGTATGAAGAATGTAAATCAAGAGCTTTTAAATCATGTAATCCTACATAAAGATCGAATCCCACATTTCCATAAAGACTTTCCACTTATACTATTTTGGAGCCATAGAAGCGGATGTACTACTTTAGCTAATTGGTTCTTTTTTCAAATTGGATTATTTACTGAAGCAAAGAAATACCATGACTTTATTCATTACTATGAATTCTGGGTGTATAAAAACAACACCAACTACATAGCAGAGTTACAAAATGGGCTTCTAACAGCAAAAAAAGATGTTTGTAAACTTGTACGGAATCCCTATACAAGGGCGGTCAGCTCCTTTTTATTGCTTGCTGACAATCCATATGCTAGCCCTCAATGGGAAAGTATCCGGCATTGTTTTTATAATGACAAATATAGTAATCAAGGAATATCATTTAAACAATTTTTATATTACGTTCAAGCATTCGGTTCCAATTCCCTAGCAATCGATATACATTTTAGTCAGCAATACGTCCCAGGTGAAGAAAACTTCATCCAATACTATATTCCTTTAGAAGATTTTAATACACAAATCACCAAGATAGAACACATGTACGATTTGACTAAATCAAATTTAGCGCTTCTTATAAATTCAGATCATCATCGTGCTCATAAGATGCTTTATACGGGAAGCTATGCAGAACTTAGCATTACAGATGCATCCTTCCCCCGCTTTCCAACATATGAAAGCTTTTATGATAAAGAAACCATGGATTTAGTTACAGAAATATATGCACAAGACTTTGAAATGTATCCGTACACAAAAGGGATATTCTAAGTCGATACATTCTTCAATGAATAAAAGCGAATGTATCGCATAGCATAAAGTGAAACTTTAATTAGCGTGGGGTTCTCTCCCGCTAATTATTCCAATCTACCAATCTCACTTTTATGAGTTCCCTAATTTCCACCCACTCTCTTTGATTTCGCTGATTGTTGACGTGTGTGTCATATGCATTTTTTTACACAGGAGTGATGTCATGTGGAAGGTAATTTGAAGCACAATAATGGATATTGCGTTATTTGTGAGAAGAAAGCTACATTTATAGAGCATAATGATTGGCTTAGAGATCACTACTTATGTTCTACATGCCACTCTATACCAAGGCAGCGCGCTCTAATCCATGTTTTAAATACATTTTTTCCAAAATGGGGTTCCTATCATATCCACGAATCCTCTCCTGGAGGAATTACAACTCAACTACTAATAAAAAACTGCAAAAACTATACATACTCTCAATACTTTAAAAACTACCCTCTCGGCCAATACTTTCAAGGGATTAGATGCGAGAACTTAGAAGACATGACTTTTCAAAATGAATCTTTTGATTTATTCATTACTCAAGATGTCTTTGAACATGTAATGGAGCCAAACAAAGCCTTTAAAGAAATAGAGCGTGTATTAAAGCCTGGCGGCGCTCATGTGTTTACTGTCCCTTGGTATCATACACTCACAAAGACTTTACAAAGAGCAAGAATCAATAAAGAAGGAATCGAATATATTGAGGAGCCAATTTATCATGGTAATCCTATTGATGAGAACGGGTCTTTAGTAACATTTGATTGGGGTCAAGATATGATTGAATATATTTATACACATGCAAATATGTATACCATTGTTTATTTACAAAAGGATAGATCACTGGGGTTAGATGCTGAATTTCTACATGTTTTTATTAGTGAAAAACACGAAAATGATTTTTAGGCACTATATAATTTGGAGGTTAACAAATGAATAACTTTAAGTTAGGAAGTGATTTTGATAACCTTGTTAGCCCGCTTTCTGATGTTGAACTTCTTAATCTATTTATACAAAGTTGCTCACAAACAAAGATAAATGGCATCCCAGTACCTATGTTCCCCCCCGAAGAAATTCAACAACAGTTTGTAGGTGCTTCCTATGAACATGCTCTTTATGAAGCATATTTGTTTTATAGCCTTGTAAAAACATATGCCCATAATTTAGGCGTTCCCTTGAATAAAGAACGGAAAATTTTAGACTTTGGTTGCGGATGGGGAAGAATCATACGCTTCTTTTTCAAAGATGTTCGCCATAAAAATTTACTTGGTATTGATGTAGATCCTGCAATGATTAACCTTTGCAACGAAACGTTAGGAAGAGGCAGGTATAAAATAGCTCCCCCACAACCTCCTGTAGAATTTATTAATGACAATTCATTAGATATCATATTCGCTTATTCTGTATTCTCACATTTATCCGAAGAAACAGCAGAAAATTGGATAAAGGAGTTTTCAAGAATTCTTCGTCCAGGTGGAATCTTCATTGCAACAACACAAGCACGCTATTTTCTCGATTTCTGTCAACAATTYAAGGAACACCCTGAATTAATTCAAACTGGGTGGCATAAAACTTTATCTCAAGCTTTTCCAGATATAAATCGTGCCATCTCRGATTATGAAAGCGGCAATTTTATCCACAGCCCTACGGGAGCTGGAGACGTTAGAAACAGTAGCTTCTATGGGGAAACCGTTATACCTAGAACTTATATTAAAAACCACTATGAGAAGTATTTAAAGCTACGGGACTTTTTTGATGATACAAACCGGTTACCCCAAGCTCTATTTGTTCTCCAAAAAGATTAACTCTTTTCGCTCATTGTATAATGAAGATCACTTTGTATCTCAGCCGTATATATTAAATCATCAAAGATTTCCATATCAAGCAAACTGYACAAAAGAATTCATTATGCAGCATAAACACAGTAAGTAAATAACATATCTCATGCTTTAACTAGATTCGAAAAATCAACAGTAACTTCCCACCACTTGAACTACGAAGAACATAAGGGGGATATATCTTGAAAATAATCGCTTTTTACTTACCACAGTTTCATCAAATAAAAGAAAATGACCGATGGTGGGGGAAAGGGTTTACTGAATGGACAAATACTAAAAGTGCACGACCTTTATTTTCAGGACATTACCAACCTAGAGAACCTTATCAAGATTTTTATTATGACTTAACCACCCCATCCGTAAGAAAATGGCAAGCAGAAATCGCCAAAGCACATGGCATATATGGTTTTTGTTATTACCATTACTGGTTTAAAGGGAAGAGGCTATTGGAGGCACCCTTTAATGAGGTACTTAAGATGAAGGAACCAGATTTTCCATTTTGCCTTTCTTGGGCAAATGAACCGTGGACAAAAACTTGGGATGGTCTTGATAGTCACATATTAATGCCTCAAAATTATGGAGAATTATCGGATTGGAAAGAACACTTTGAGTATTTATTGCAAGCTTTCCAAGATGAGAGATATATCCGTATAGACGATAAACCATTATTCATTATTTATCGTCCCGGGCATATCCCTCATTGTGAACAAATGCTTCATTATTGGAATACACTCGCACAAGAAAATGGTTTGAAAGGTATATACTTTGCAGAAACATTAAACAGCTTTCCACTTCCTAATATAAATGGATTTGATGCTAGCATTCAATTCGAGCCTTTTTATACAATTGCTCATGATAGCTCTTCAGACATAAATAAGACAATATATGAGTCTGGTAAACAAATAAACGCTTGGGATTATGATAAAGTGTGGATGTATATACTAAAGCGATCTCCTCCAGAGAAAAAAACATTTCCTGGTGCCTTTGTTGACTGGGACAATACAGCACGCCGCAAAGACTTAAATAGCAGCATCTTCCTAGGTTCTACCCCTAGGAAGTTCACGATATATTTAAGCAAACAAATCCAGCGTACCTATTCTCTTTACAACAGCGAGTTTTTATTTATTAAYGCGTGGAATGAATGGGCAGAAGGTACTTACTTAGAACCAGATAAAAGGCATGGATTCGCCTATTTAGAAGGAGTTAAGCAGGCAATTAACAGAGGTATGAAAGCATACAAAAAAGACGAGTCATTCTGACTCGTCTTAAAGTTGCTTGGCGACGTCCTACTCTCACAGGGACAAGGTCCCAACTACCATCGGCGCTAGAGAGCTTAACTTCCGTGTTCGGTATGGGAACGGGTGTGACCTCTCTGCCATCATCAC
>NZ_JBFTMA010000150.1:0-7884 GCF_056396725.1 Bacillus sp. 05T31 | reverse complement strand
GTGTTACAGTGGGGGGAGTAACGCAGCCGAATGCGAATCCAGCTATTGGAATTAATTTAGGGACGATACCTAATAATGCTCAGAGAATTATTACATTTCAAGTGAGAGTTACATCATTCCCGAATCCGAATCCAATTTCAAATCGTGCCATGGTATCATATCAATTCCGTCCTTTTGTCGGAAGTCCTCCTATCACAAGTACAGCTTCTTCAAATACAGTACAGACGACGGTAAACCGTGCAAATCTAAGTTTGCAAAAATCTGTAGATCTACAGACGGCAACACTTAATGACGTATTAACGTACACAGTGAATGTCACGAACAATGGGAATGTCGCTGCAAACAATGTTGTTTTTGTTGACAGTATACCTATTGGAACAACGTTTGTAACAAATAGTGTTACGGTAAATGGAGTAGCGCGTCCTGGGGCGAATCCAGCGAGTAGTATTAATCTTGGAAGTATTAATGCTTCGCAAACGACTGTAGTGCGTTTTCAAGTTCGAGTGACATCTAATCCTCTTGTAAATCCAATTCCGAACCGTGCAAGTGCAACGTTTAACTTTATTCCGGTTCCTGGTCAACAACCAGTTTCAGGCCAAGCGACAAGTAATACAGTATTTACTACAATAAATATAGCCGATATAAGAACGAGAAAAACAGTAGATAGAGCTTTTGCGACAATTAATGACGTTCTTACGTATACCGTTACAATTGAAAATACAGGAAATGTACTGGCGACAAACGTTATTTTTCAAGATCCAACCCCAATTGGAACGACTTTTATACCAAATAGTGTAACTGTTGATGGAGTTTCGCAACCTGGGGCAAATCCAGCGACTGGGTTTACGGTAGCGAATATATCTCCAGGTGGAAGTAGAACGGTGACTTTTCAAGTACGAGTTACATCTACCCCATCAGGAGGCACGATTGCGAATCGCGGTAATGTAGCTGCTAATTTCGTCGTTATTCCGAATCAACCGCCAGTAACGATTAATAGGCAAACGAATACCGTTGTAACACAAGTTAATACAGGTGGTTTAAATGTAATAAAAGAAGTAAATACAGCTCAAGCGGCAGTAGGTGATACTTTAACATACACGATTGCCGTCCAAAATACAGGTAACGTTCCGTTAACAAATGTATTTTTCCAAGACACTACTTCTTCAGCGGTTTCTTTCGTTGCAAACTCTGTAACAATTAATGGAACACCACAAAGTGGACTAAATCCAAATTCAGGATTTTCTCTTCCGAATATCCCTGCGGCTCAGACAGTTGTAGTTACATTTGAAGTATTAATTGAGCAGGATCCGCCAAATGAAGATATTTTAAATCAAGCAAATGTAACAGCAAGTTTTCAAGTGAATCCGAGCGAACCACCAGTAACAATTAATGTTCCTAGTAACATTGTTAACACAACTGTACAATCGGGGGATTTTGAAGTTGTGAAATCAGTCAATACGGATGTTGCAACGGTAGGGGATGTTTTAGTATATACAATCGAAATCATAAATGCAGGTAGTGTACCAGCGACAAATGTATTTTTCCAAGATTCAATTCCGCAAGGGACATTATTTATTGAAAACAGTGTATTAGTTAATGGTGTTTTACAAGAAGGAGCAGATCCAGAACTTGGATTTCCACTAAATAATTTGCCTACTGGCGCAAGTGTAATTGTTTCGTTTGAAGTATTAATTGATGAAATTCCCCAAGGAAATAATGTCGTAAATAATGCGAATGTAACTGGAGATTTCCTTGTAAATCCAACAGAGCCACCAATTACTGTAACAGTACCAAGTAATACTGTTATGACAGTTGTGAATTCTTCAGGGCTAAATGTAATGAAGAGCGTAAGTGCTAGTGAAGCCGGTGTAGGAGATACGTTAACGTATACAGTTCGTATACAAAATAGTGGAACAGTAGCAGCGACAAATGTATCATTCCTTGATCCGATTCCATCTGGAACAACGTTTGTTGCGAATAGTGTAACAATAAACGGGATATCTCAACCTGGTTTAGATCCGACAACTGGATTTCCGCTTGCTAATATTCCAGTAGGAGGGATGGTAACTGTCACTTTCCAAGTGTTAATCACAAGTGTGCCAGCGAACAGGGTACTTCCGAATAATGCGAATGTCACTGCTGATTTCCAAGTAAGTCCTTTGCAGCCACCAATTACAATTGTAACGATTAGTAATATTGTTGTGACGCGAGTGAATGTAGGATCACTTAATGTAATGAAGAGTGTAAATACACCACAAGCAGGTATAGGAGATACGTTAACGTATACGATTCTTATTCAAAATACAGGAACTGTTCCTGCAACAAATATCATTTTTCAAGATCCAATCCCAACTGGAGCTACATTTGTAGCGAATAGTGTAACGATAAATGGAGTTGTTCAGCAAGGCGCGAATCCTATGACAGGTTTTCCAGTACCAAATATTCCAGTCGGGCAAACCGCTACAATTACGTTTCAAGTTACAGTGACGAGTGTTCCAAGTGGAGGGAATATAAGAAATCAATCGAATGTTACTGCAAGTTTCCTTATAAATCCGGCAGGACCTCCTATAACGACTGTTACGAATAGTAATTTTGTAGTGACACAGGTAAATACGGCACAGTTAAATATACAAAAATCTTCATCTGTACAACAAGCAGCACTTGGAGAGACTTACACGTATTCTGTTGTCATTCGAAATAATGGCACAGTACTAGGGACGAATGTTTCTTTCATTGATCCGATTGCAACAGAAACAACATTTGTCGCAAATAGTGTAGCGATAAATGGAACGCCTCAACCTGGCTTTGACCCAAATGTTGGTTTCCCGCTCCCTAATATCGCAGCTGGAACATCATTGACAGTAACGTTCCAAGTTACGGTAGTTGCACCGTCTACACGTGGAGCAGTAYTAAACACAGCAGCTGCTACAGCCACTTTTTTATTAAATCCTTTACAACCGCCTGTAACAACGACAAATTCAAGTAATACGACAGTAGTTACAATACCGTTACCTCCTCCTGGTGAAGTAACAGCAACAAAAACWGTWRAYGTTGCWRCTGGAGCKGTTGGRGATGTATTAACGTATACCGTGCTAATTTCAAACGTAGGAATTATACCTGTTACAGATGTGTTCTTCCAAGATGTCATACCAGAAGGAACGACATTTGTAGAAGATAGTGTAACGATAGGTGGGGTGCAGCAACTTGGTTTAAATCCAGAAATAGGATTTACAGTTACCCCATTATTAATTAATGGTGGAAGTATTGAGGTAACGTTCCAAGTGACGATTACAKAAATTCCAGATAATGAAGTCATATTAAATGATGCAGATGTTACATTTACTTCACAACCAAATCCTCAGGAACCACCGATTACGGAAACGATATTAACGAATTTAGTCGTTACGACAATTAATATAGCTTCGATTTTTCCATTAAAATTAGTAGATAAAGAAGTAGCCACTGTAGGAGAAATATTAACGTATGATGTATTAATCTTTAATTTCGGCACAGTGGCAGCGACCAATGTTGAATTTATCGATACTACTTCCGCCGGTGTAGCATTTGTACCGGGAAGTGTGAGCATAAACGGGGTGCCGGCACCAGGATTAGATCCGTTCATAGGCTTTACAGTTCCAGATATACCTGTAGGTGATTTTGTACTTGTCACATACCAAGAGATGGTAACGAGCATACCTCAAGGTGGAACAGTAGTTAACTTTGTGGATGTTACGGCTACATTTGCTGTAAGTGAAACAGAGCCGCCTATTATTGAAACAACGACAAGTAACACGACATTAACGAAAATAAATGAATCTGGTTTGAATGTTTTAAAATCAGTAAGTCAGCCGGTTGTTGCAGTAGGAGATACAATCACATATACAACAGTAGTTCAAAATACGGGAACGGTGACAGCGACGAATGTTCAATATAGTGATGTATTACCTTCCTCTATAACATTCATACCGAACAGTGTAACGATAGACGGTGTGTTACAACCTGGATTCAATCCTAATAATGGATTCTCGCTTCCAGATATAAATCCAGGGGAAAGTGTAGAAGTMACWTTCCAAGTAACAGTTGTCAGTGTTCCATCAAAYGGAACGATTGCCAATACGGCAAATGTGACTGGAAGCTTTATATTAGTACCAGGAGAACCACCAGTTATAGTAAACCAACCAAGCAATACAACACTCACAACTGTAAATAGAGGACGATTTAATGTTATAAAACAGGTGAACAGGGCTGCGACTCTCGTTGGCGATGTATTAACGTATACAGTGCAAATAACGAATACGGGAACAGTAACAGCTAACAATGTTCAGTTTATTGATACGATTTCAGCAGGAGCGTCACTTGTCCCAAATAGTGTAACGGTAAATGGAACTCCGCAACCTGGTTTGAATCCGATTACTGGGTTTGGAATTGGCGATATACTTGTTGGCAATACGACTATAGTAACGTTCCAAGCGACAGTGACAAATATTCCATCTTCAGGAACGATAACGAATGTTGCAAATATAACAGGAAGTTTTACTTTAGTACCAGGAGAACCACCAGTTGTAGTAACAGAGCCGAGTAATACGACAATAACAAGGGTAAATAGAGGGCGATTCAATGTTATAAAAACTGTCAACAAACAGGCGACACGATTAGGAGATACGTTAACGTATAGTGTGCAAGTTACAAATACAGGAACGGTAACAGCGACAAATGTGCAATTTATTGACGTTCCATCACCTAGTTTAGAATTCGTTCCAGGGAGTGTACAGATAAATGGGATTCCGCAAGTAGGTTTAGATCCTTTTGTAGGCTTTTCATTACCGGATCTCCCAGTAGGAGCTAGTGTACTCATAACGTTTGAAGTAACTGTAATCTCAATCCCGCCTTCTAATAGCATTATGAATTCGGCGAGTGTAACGGGTAGTTTTGAACTTATTCCAGGAGAACCACCGTTTACAATTACGAGTTCGAGTAATACGACAGTAACTCCAGTAAATAGAGGTAGTTTAGATATGCTAAAAGAAGTAGATCATCCAATTGTTGGAGTAGGAGAAACGGTAACGTATACTGTTCGTATATTAAATACTGGTACGGCTGATGCGATGAATGTTCAATTTATAGACGTGTTATCTCAGGAAGCTGATTTTGTCCCAAATAGTGTAACGATAAATGGAATACCACAGCCGGGGTTAAATCCACAGATTGGATTTACGATACCAGATATCCCAGTCGGTGAAACGGCGATTGTAACATATGAAGCTACAATTACAAGTTTTCCTGATGGTAGTACGGTAGTGAACGTTGCTGGAGCGTTAGCTGAGTATATTTTAGTACCAGGAGAGCCGCCAGTTACAGTAATGGACACGAGTAATACTGTGATTGTAACGGTAAATACTGCAATTTTATTTGTTGCAAAAGGAGCAAACTTTGAAGTAGCGATGGTAGGAGATGTTGTCACTTACGGAATTGCTGTTATAAATGATAGTACAGTTCCTGTGACGAATATTGCTTTAACGGATATCATTGATCCGAATACGTTATTTATAAATGGCACGGTAACAGTAAATGATGTACCTTTTCCATTTGCYAATCCGAATACTGGTATYCCKTTAGGTRATTTTCARCCAAATGATGCAGCRATTATTAATTTCCAAGTTGTAATAACAGGAGGGCAAATAAATAAYTTAGTTACAAATACAGCKACAGCGARTGGGTTTGCAACTGTGAATCCAAATGAACCGCCTGTAGTAGTTGAAGGCGATAGCAATACAGTTGTTATCCCGTTTATTCCTCAGAATGTTTCAACGACTGTTGTAAAAGTGGCAGATCATCAAACAGCAACAATTGGAGATGTTATTACGTTTACGACAGTTATTACAAATACGGGAGATACAGCGATACAAAATATTCGTTTTCAAGATATGTTAGATAGTAGTGTTCAATTTGTTCCTGGAAGTGTAACTGTTGATAATACGCCAGTGCCAAATGTAAGCCCAGTATCAGGGTTTCTTATAGGAAGTTTAAATCCAGGTGAAGCACGGACAGTTTCGTTCCAAGTAACAGTTCAGAGTGCACCAAGTGGTTCAGGAAATTATATTAATCAAGCGAGTATTCGCTTCGAACATCAAGTAGGCACAGTATTGCCACCTGTTACACAAATAATAGATAGTAACATAGTTGTCATTCCATTCGTTCCAACGATAGAACAAATTTGTGAAACAAACTTTAATTGTTTAGACAAAATTCCATTTCACTGTTCTCCGTGTAATCAGTTGCGAATAAATAAAAAATAAACACAAAAAGAGCATCCTGAAAGAATAGGATGCTCTTTTTGTTTAGATCAAGTAGCTTCTTCTTCGGGAGAAGTGAAAAATTCGTTGACTTTGTTGGAGAGTAGAAATGGAATAGCTCCTTTTATAACGGAAATGTCCCAGTCCCACCATGCAAGRTTYTCTAGTTTTTCAATGATTTCTTGCGGGAAACGATATCGAACTAGTTTGGCAGGATTACCAGCGACGATTGYATATGGAGGTACGTCTTTTGTAACAACACTCTTAGCCCCGATAATGGCCCCGTTACCAATTGTAACACCAGATAAAATGCAGGATTGATAACCAATCCATACATCATTGCCGACTACGATATCACCTTTTGAAGAAGGATGACCAGTAATGTGTGCTCCTTCTTCGAAGAGGACATTAAATGGATAAGTTGTTATCCAATCAGCACGATGTTCACCGCCAAGTACGAAAACGACTTCTTCTCCTAATGAACAAAACTTACCTATTTTTAATTTTGTTTCAYCATTCCAAGAAAAAATAATAGGGCCTACTTTACTGTAAGTATAATCACCGATATCATATTTATTATATTCAGGTTTTTGATTTAAATATAACATACCAATTTTAGCATCCTCTCTAAAGAAAGTAATGGATATGGAACATTATATGCAAGGTGAAGTAAGGCGAACTATGTTGTATGAAATAGTAATGTGCAAAAATGTTAGTAGGCAGGATGAATAAAAGGGGGTGAAATGTATGAGATACGAAATGGGATTATATAATAAACCTTTTCAGTCGATTCAATTAGGAAAAAAAGTATATGAAGTACGCTTATACGATAAAAAACGTCAACTTATAAAACAAGACGATGAAATTGTATTTACGAACCTTACGACAGCAGAAACGATGGCTGTAAAAGTAACGGAGATAAAACGATACGAAAGCTTTAAAGCAATGTACGAACAAATTGATAAAAAATTATTTGATTGTGAAGAACTTAGTATAAAAGAAATGTTAGAAAGTACATACGGAATATATACGAAAGAACAAGAAAAAGAATGGGGAACAGTTGCGATTGGTGTTGAGGTAATAAAGTGAGAAGAAATCGCGGTGCAGCTATAATTATACAAGGTGGTAAAATCGCTCTTATRAAACGTGTTCGAGAAGGTGARMTGTATTTTGTTTTTCCAGGCGGGGGAATTGAAGAAGGAGAAACGCCTGAAGAAGCAACGAAGCGAGAGGTTTATGAAGAATTAGGGGTACATATACAAGTGGAGCATCGGATTGCAAAGGTGGAGTATAAAGGTACGGAGTATTATTATAATGCCCATATTATAGGTGGAGTTTTCGGAAGTGGTAAAGGCGAGGAGTTCGAGCTGAAAGATAGAGGGAGTTATATTCCTTTATGGATGCCGGTAAATGAGTTGCCAAATTTAAATGTAAAACCTTATGATGTGGCCAAATGTGTATTTGATTATTATGGAATATAAGGTCTGACAACATACAAAAAAAACCATTGACATAGCCTTCTGATTTAAGTATTGTATTCGAGTATGTTTATAATCAGGAGGTTTATATGAGCAATCAAACTACTACACAT
>NZ_JBFTMA010000149.1:0-7903 GCF_056396725.1 Bacillus sp. 05T31 | reverse complement strand
GTGTGAGACTCCAAGTCACAAAATCAAATGGAGCCAAATTCGTTTTGTTGTCATCTATGCTTTGACTATAAGTAGCGAATCCTGGAAAATAGAGTGTTGCACATGTCATACCTGCTTCATTTACTCCGTCCGCCATAATGATCCTTCCTTGATGATTAATTCCCATTCCGACCGTAGCATGTTTCGTATTAATGATTTCACCAGTTATATTATTCCACTGGTAATGTCGAGGAATGACTATTACTTCTTGATTCAAATCTAATGTGAAGTCCATCGTTCTTGCAAAAAGATGCTGACCATTTTTTGTCTGTAATGTCAAACTAGTACACATAAAGAACACCCCATTTTATGGTTTTATATACACCTTACATAATTCTGATAATTCTGTAAATTAAAAGCCCCTTTTCTTACAAAAAAAAATAAGAAAGCACATATAAATTACAAATAGGTTATCTCTAGTTTATAAATGAATTTTTAAAATATAGTTGCAAAAGAATTATATTAAAAAGGAGCGACTTGTTACTATCGCCCCTTTTTATTTCTCTCTATATTTTATTAAAATAACTGTAGAGAACATTGCTATTACATATTTATTTTATTTTCTTTCAGCACATATAAATAATACTAGGCACTTTCAAACCGTTTCAAATAACTGGGAACGAACTTTTTCTCTTTGGACATTAACCCTACATAACCCTCTTAAACATCTTCTCCAACTCATAAGTAGAATGATGCACCAGAATCGGTCTTCCATGTGGACATGTGTACGGATTTGTTGTTGTACGAAGCTCTTCAAGTAAAGCGAATATTTGATCGTTCGTTAAATATTGATTTGCTTTAATCGATGCTTTACAGCTCATCATAATAGCTGCTTCTTCACGTAATTTTTTAATATCAACTTTTTTTAGTTTAACGACTTGCTCCATCATCTCATCAATGATTTCTGTTTCTTGTCCTTTCGGGAACCACGTTGGATGCGAACGAACGATAAAGGATTGATGGCCAAACTGCTCTAAAAATAGTCCGACTTTTTTTAATTCTTCTAACTGCTCTTCGACACGTAAAAATTCGGTAAGAGATAAATCGATGCGGTACGGTACAAGTAATTCTTGTACTTCTTGCGTAACTCGTCCCACTTTATCACGGAAATATTCATAATTGATRCGYTCCTGCGCWGCRTGCTGATCAATCATATATARCCCRTTATCATTTTGAGCGAAAATATATGTTCCGTGCATYTGTCCAATTGGATAAAGCGGCGGTAAGTCATTACCGTTCATTTCAATCTCTTCTATCTCCCCGACTTCTTCTTCCAATTCCTCTAATTCAAAATCGTCATCGTTGCTAGTCCATTCCTTTTCCTCTCGAACCGTTTTCTCTATTACCGGCTTAGAGGATGGCTGCCAGCTTTGCTCTTCTCTTACGAGTGACTGTGGTGGTTGCCATTCTTGCTTCGGCGGTTGCCACAGTTGTGCTGGTTGTTTTACAGTCGTTGTTTCTTCTTGTTTCTCATCCATTCCTGTTGGTAAAACGATGTTAGGCATAGATGATTCTCTCGGTTTTGTATGCTCAAACTTGAACTGTTCTTGCACACTTTCATCTTTTTCTTTTTTCTTCGTTGTTACACCAGCATCTGGAATGAGTTGTATTTTTTTGAATGCAGCTTGCAATGTTTCTTCGATAAGCTTTAGCAATTCTTGTTCTTTACTAAAGCGTACTTCTAATTTTGCTGGATGTACGTTGACATCAACAAGCATTGGATCCATTTCAATTGATAAGAAGCCGATTGGGTATCGTCCGATTGGCAATAACGTATGATATCCTTGCTGAATTGCTTTCATTAATACGAAATTTCGAACGTAACGGCCATTTACAATCGTTGACATATAGTTACGCGACGCTCTCGTTACTTCTGGTAATGTTACATAACCTTTAATTGTAAAGTCTAGAGACTCAGCTTCAATCGGAATAAGCTTCTTCGCAACTTGAATGCTGTAAATCGATGCAAGTACTTGTCTTACATCACCGTTTCCTGATGTATGAAGCAATTTCTTTTCATTATGAAACAGTTTTAACGATACTTCTGGATGTGACATTGCAATACGATACACGATATCTGTAATGTTCCCAAGCTCTGTATGAATCGTTTTCATATATTTAAGGCGCGCTGGTGTATTAAAAAATAAGTTTTGTACAGTAATATCTGTTCCTTTTCGGCTTGCCGTTTTCTCTTGTTTTATAATGTCTCCACCTTTAATACTAAGGTGTGTACCAGGCGCATCACCTGTGCTCGTAATTAACTCTAATTCACTCACTGAGGCAATACTCGGCAGGGCCTCTCCGCGGAAACCGAGCGTTCTTATACGAAATAAATCATTTTCATCTTTAATTTTACTCGTTGCGTGTCGTTCAAATGCAACGATACAATCTTCTTCAGCAATACCATCTCCATTATCGATGATGCGAATCTTCGATAATCCAGCTTCTTCTAAGTGGATTTCAATAGATGTACTATTCGCATCGATGGAATTTTCCACGAGTTCTTTTACAACTGAGGCAGGGCGCTCTACTACTTCCCCTGCCGCAATTAAGTTAGAGAGTTGATCATCGAGTTTGCGAATTTTCCCCATCTACTTACTCATCCTTTCTTTAACTTTTTCTGCAAGCGATACAGTTCGTTCATCGCCTCTAAAGGTGTCATATCAAGTAAATCAATTTTTTTAATTTGCGCAAGTACTGCCGTTTCTTTTGCATCTAGAACTGACTTGTCTTGTTTTTTCGAAGACCGTTCTCCACCAAAGAATGATAATTGCGATTCTTCCTCAGTCTCTACTTTCGTCTCTTGTATTTCTGCTGGTTCTTCTTTTACAACAACTGGTTCTGGAGCGACTTCTGGCACTTTCACTTCTACTCGTTTCGGAATAACAATTTCTTCCTGTCCTTCTAGTTGTGCTAACACTTCTTTCGCGCGAGCGATTAAGCTCTCTGGAAGCTCGGCAAGTTGAGCAACRTGAATTCCGTAACTTTTATCAGCCGCTCCATCTTGAATTTTATGAAGGAAAACTACTTTTCCATTCTCTTCAATTGCTGAAACATGTACATTCTTTAGTTGGTCTAAACTTTCTTCTAACACTGTTAATTCATGATAATGTGTAGAGAATAATGTTTTCGCACCAATTTGGTCATGAATATGTTCAATGATTGCTTGCGCAAGTGCCATACCATCATACGTAGATGTACCGCGTCCAATTTCATCGAATAAAATTAAACTTCTCTCTGATGCATTTGCAATTGCATTTTTCGCTTCTAACATTTCAACCATAAATGTACTTTGACCTGAGATTAAATCATCCGCTGCACCAATTCTCGTAAAGATTTGATCGAAGACAGGTAATACTGCTTCTGTCGCTGGTACAAAACAACCAATTTGTGACATAACAGTAACAAGTGCTAATTGTCTCATATACGTACTTTTACCAGACATGTTCGGTCCTGTAATTAAAAAGACATCCATCTTCTCCGGCATAATACAATCATTCGGTACATACAATTTCCCGTTCAATACTTTTTCAACGACAGGATGACGACCATCTTTAATAAAGATTTCGCGCTTATTTGTTAAAACAGGTTTTACAAACTGCTCTTCTTCACTAACTGTCGCAAAGCTTTGCAGTACATCTAGTTCACTAATTACTTTCGCTAAATGCTGTAATTTCGGAATGAATACTTTGACTTCTTCGCGAAGTGCTGTAAATAAATCGTATTCTAATTGTACAATTTTCTCTTCTGCTTCTAAGATTAATGTTTCTTTTTCTTTTAATTCATCTGTTATGAAACGTTCAGCATTAGCAAGCGTTTGTTTACGCTCATAGCGCCCTTCTGGAAGTGCTGCAAGATTAGCCTTCGTCACTTCAATATAGTAGCCGAAAATACGGTTGTACCCAATTTTTAATGATTTAACCCCTGTAATATCACGCTCTCGTTTTTCAAGCTCAGCAATCCACGTTTTTCCGTTTTTACTAACGTAACGATATTGATCAAGCTTATCATTATAACCATCTTTAATAATATCTCCATCTTTAATAGAAAGCGGTGGGTTTTCTTGAATACTTCTTCCCAGTAATTCAGTTAAGCTCTCACATGGATCTGCACCTTGAATTAACCTTGCTGCATAAGCATTATCTAACAGACTAATCGCTTCTAAAATAGCTGGTACTTGCAGTAAAGAACGTCTTAATTGTAATAAGTCCCGTGCATTTACATTACCAAATGCAACTTTCCCTGCTAAACGCTCTAAATCATATACTTCTTTTAACTTTTCTTTTAAATCTTCACGTAAGAAGTAATCATTTACAAACGTTTCAACCATTTCTAAACGCTCTTCAACTTTTTCTTTCTGGATAAGTGGACGTTCCATCCACTGTTTTAACATACGCCCACCCATAGCCGTTTTTGTTTTGTCTAATAGCCATAATAATGAGCCTGTCTTTTCCTTCGTGCGAAGAGTCTCTGTTAACTCTAAATTACGTTTTGAATGCACATCAATTTTCATAAATTGATTCGTGTAATAAATTTCTACTGGTTGCAAGTGATCTAACGAACGTTTTTGTGTTCTTATCACATAGTTAAATAAGCGTCCAATTGCTTTAATTAATTTTGCTTGGGAAACACTTTTCACAAGATGTTCTAATCCTTCTGGAATAGTTGTTGCATCTTCATACGAAATCGTCATTTTTAATGTTTCAGTTAACTTATTTAATTCATCTTTTGAAAATGTAGAATCTACAACAATTTCTTTTGAACCAGTCGCATACACTTCTAATAAAATATCTTCTACTGAACCAGTTAATAACGTCACTGTATTTTGTCCAGTCGTTAAGTCATTACAAGCTAGCGCATAAGATCCATCTTCGAAATGTGTTAATGCTGCTAAGAAGTTATTCTCCTTCTCGTCTATTGTACGCCCTTCCATCATCGTTCCTGGCGTAATTAGTTGTACTACTTCACGACGTACTACACCTTTAGCTGTTTTTGGGTCTTCCACTTGCTCACAAACAGCTACTTTATATCCTTTTTCAACAAGTTGTTCAATATAATTTTTAGCTGCATGATGCGGTACACCACACATCGGTATACGTTCACTACTACCACCATCTCGGCTCGTTAATGTAATTTCAAGTTCATGAGCTGCTTTAACAGCATCTTCAAAGAACATTTCATAAAAATCACCTAATCGGAAAAATAAAAAGGCATCTTGATAGTCTGCCTTAACCTTTAAGTATTGCTGTATCATAGGCGTATATTGCGTCATGTCTTTCCTCCATAATTCTTACATAATAATCTATATTCATATATGTCACACTTCACGGACATCCATATCTCCTATTCCAGGAGTCTTTCCTCATTATAGCACATTTCATAAGGAATCATGTTCATGCAGAACCACTTATGTACTGTAAAAAGCTAGGAAGAACTTCTCCCTAGCTTTCTCTTACTCTTCTTCTGCATCGACGATAAAGTTCGGATCTAATTCTTCAAACTCATCATCATCGACTTGGAAATCCTCGTCTGATTCTACGCAACCTTCAGGATTTACACTTACACAAATTTTCGTTTCCCCAACTACTTCTGTTACAAATTCACGTTCTACCGTCACAACAATTTTATTACCATTTGGCGATACAAGAGCTTCTAAACAATTTGGCGGCTGAATTACACGAGCGATAATTTCTAAATCGTCACCAGAGAAGTTTTTATCACGATACCCAATACTTACTTCATCATTGTAGTTAACACGTTCTGTTACAACTTCAGTCTTTGTGTTTCCATCAAATGAATACCAAGTGTTTACATCATAGAAACCTTCAATTTCCACATGTTTTCCATTCTTTCTCGCTTCGTACGAATGGTTAATTACCCAGCACCCTAAAATACTTGTTGGCTCATTATTCGATTCACATGTATGCGTTGACTTTGTATACTTACGTCCTTTTCCAACCACTGCTTTTGTAATAATCTCTCTAAATTCGGACATTCGTAACCCTCCTCAATCACTATTCACTTAATCATATGCGTGACAATAGCGGAATGTGTCATTCTTTTTTTTGAGAAGAATTTCCGATATAACCCACTAAAAAAAAGAGATGTCAATAAGACATCTCTTTAACAACCACAATCTCCTTTTTTACTTTCTACTGCTGCACCAGTTTCACCCTTCAACACATCGCCGCCAGTTGAAACTAATATTTCATCTGTTACATTGTTAGAAATGGTACTAGCAACTAGCTGTAGTAAGTCATTTACATACGTTTGTGAAGATTTAAACTCCTGTACAACTGGGATATTATCTAACTTATCTTGAAGTGCATCAATTTCAGCTTCTACTTTTTTCAAAGCTTCCCATTTCCCATAATGTTGCAAGTTTACTGCTTGTTTTTGCAAAGCTTTTATTTCATCAATTGCTCGCTTTACATTTTCATTTTTATGAATTTGTGCTTCTGCTCGCTTAAAGAAATCGACTTCTTCTGTTTCAGAGATCATTTTCGCTAATTCTTTCGCTTGCTCAACAATTTCATCTTTCGTATATACTTTCATCTATTATTTCACCTCAATCGGCTCCTTAACCAATTCCCCGTTAAGAGACCAAGTTTTTGCTTCCGTTATTTTTACTTTCACAAGCTGACCAATTAAAGATTTTGAAGCAACAAAGTTTACAAGTTTATTCGTACGTGTATATCCCGCAAGTACTTCAGGATTATTCTTACTTTCTCCCTCAACTAATACTTCTACAATTTGACCTATATAACGCTTATTCTTATTAACWGCATATTCATTCACTAGTGTATTTAAGCGTTGTAATCGCTCTTTCTTCACTTCTATCGGAACATTATCTTGCATTTTTGCAGCTGGTGTACCTTCACGCGGAGAATAAATAAATGTAAATGCCGTATCAAATCCTACTTCACGATATAACGACATCGTCTCTTCAAACTGCTCATCCGTTTCATTAGGGAAACCAACGATAATATCAGTCGTTAGCACTGCATTCGGAATTGTTTCTTTAATTTTTCGTACAAGCTCTAAATAGTGTTCTCGCGAATATTTACGCGCCATAATTTTAAGCATATCTGTACTACCAGATTGAACCGGTAAGTGGATATGTTCTACTAGGTTACCACCTTTTCCAAGAACATCAATTAAATGATTGTCAAAATCACGTGGATGGCTTGTTGTAAAACGAATACGCGCGATATCGATTTTACGAAGTTCATCCATTAAATCGCCAAGACCATATTGTATATCTTCAAAGTCTTTACCGTATGCGTTTACGTTTTGTCCAAGTAACGTAATTTCTTTATAACCGTTCGCAGCTAAATGGCGAATTTCTTTAATAATATCTTCTGGACGTCTGCTGCGCTCTTTTCCGCGTGTATACGGTACAATACAATATGTACAAAACTTATCACAGCCATACATAATATTTACCCAAGCTTTAATATCACCACGACGTACTTTCGGAAGGTTTTCAATTACATCCCCTTCTTTTGACCAAACTTCAACTACCGTCTCTTTTGAGAACATTGCGTCCTTTAGGATATACGGTAATCTATGAATATTGTGTGTACCAAACACCATATCTACATGCTGATTTTTTTGCATAATTTTATTTACAACAGATTCCTCTTGAGACATACAACCACATACACCAATTATAAGATCCGGATTTCTTCGCTTTAATGATTTTAAATGACCAAGTTCACCGAACACTTTATTTTCAGCATTTTCACGAATTGCACAAGTATTTAATAAAATCACATCTGCCTCTTCAGTTGAAAAGGTTGGCTCATATCCAAGTGTTGTAAAAATCCCAGCCATTACTTCTGTATCATGCTCATTCATTTGA
>NZ_JBFTMA010000148.1:0-7927 GCF_056396725.1 Bacillus sp. 05T31 | reverse complement strand
AACATTGAGAAATTAGGCTTTTTAATAGAAAAAGTAGCATTCATAAACAATGAATACAGTTTAACTCTTCAATTCTATTTTCACAGATTCATATATTCTTCTAAAGTCAGTTTTTCCTTATATATATTTTCAGCAATATCTCCTACATAGCGAATATGCCAAGGTTCATATGCATAACCCGTAATACTTTCCTTCCCCTTAGGATAACGAATGATAAACCCTGCACGATGCGCGTTTTCTTTCAGCCATTTTCCTTCCTTCGTATTCGCAAAGGATAGCTCTAGTTCATTGTTCGCACTTTTAGAAGAAACATCCATCGTTAACCCTGTTTGATGTTCGCTATGCCCTGGCTTTGCAGAGAAGCGATCCGTATGCTCTTGCCCTTTCTTTTTAACATTGTTGGCATACAGACCTTTTTGATACTCATAGGAACGAAATCCTGAAACAGCATTCAACTGGATCCCATCTTGCTTAGCTAAAAGGAATAGTTTTTCTAACGCTTCCGCTGCTTCTTTACGAAGATGACTCTTTTCTACCGTTCCACTAAATGAGAACGGTACATTTGGTACAACTAAATCCTCTGGCATATAGTCTTCGGGTAAACCATATTCCTTATTTACTACAGCCTGTATACTAGCAAAGGAACTTGCTATCTTATTTGAAGTCCCATTTTGCTTACTATTTTTTTCTTTATTTATGGAGTTTTCACTAGTTTCATGGTTTGTCTTATATGGTTCTTTACCAATAGATATATTGGTGTAAATGATAAAGATACCTAGCATTACTACTATACAAGTTAAGGTTCCTACTAATTTAAGTCTCATCATTCATTTCCTTCCTGCAACTCCTACTGTTACTCATTCATCATACTTCAACCATATCAAATCCATATTAATTCCTTGTGAACTTTTCTTCATAACGCATTCCTTAATAGATTGATAGTATATCTTCCCGTTCTTTTGATACCCTTAAAATATCAGCTCTATTTATACATGTAGAAAAATAATCTAAAGATTTATATAATAAGATAAGAAGTGTAGCATTCTGTTATAGAAAGGTCTTGGTATAATGCTAGGCATTGATGTCAAAAAAACAAAAGAAGAGTTAATTATTTCATGGCAATTTGCGGAGGTCACGATTCCATTACGTGATGTRATTGAGGTTACMGAAGATGCTACCTATGCGGGYGTTGAAGAWCCWAGTGCAATYCGTATYGGAACAGCATATGGGACAACKGAYCGYATWTTAATYAAAACWGTAAAACAAAATTATGTATTATTTACTACGAATAAAGTGTCGATTTTAAACGCAATTCACGCGTAACAATGAGTAGATAAACGCGCTTAAACAAAGTTCAAGTGAAATAAAAAGGTGCAAAGTCATAGAATTGACTTCGCACCTTTTTCTATATTTGTGAGGGTAGCATGTAATTGATGCCGCAGAAATTGGGATGCAAAATTGCATCTTTAATTCAGATATATTAATAATAAAGATGAACTGCTCAACATTTTTCTTTTAAGTTAGTATTTCAAACCCTAGCTACCTAAAGAACTCAAGTAAACGTATCTTAAATCCTTTTAAGTGGCACAAAAAGCGTCTATGTAGGCGCTTTTTGTATAAGAAAACACCTTATATGCATAAGATGTTTTCTTATTTCATCTATCTAGAACTTCTCTATTTGAACTGTAAAATGTGGCTTGAATTTTACTTCGATTGTTTTGTTTTCTACGCCGCCTTGGACATATAATGAGTCATTACGGGTATAGATTCGTTTCGCCGAATGTATCTTGGTTTCAAATATGCATTTATTTTTGTAATACAATTTTAATTCCACAGTTTCYTCGTAATAACACATAATCATTACTAATTCAAATCCTAATTTATCTATTTTATTATATCTATATGCACCTGCACCAGGAATAAAATAATCTTCTGGTTCACTCTCGAATATTTCTAATAATTCGTATTCATCATATTGAATATTCATTTTAACAACTCCTTTCGTGAATGGGCTTAATCTACTTTATTTATAATATTCACGATTTATTAGGTACAACGGAAACAACATCGCCATTATCATTCAATACGACTCTAACATCTTTCCCATCGTATTGCCATAGACCAGGTTTATTTCCTGGTTTTTTAGTAGCATACTTAATTGTTTCTTCTACTACGCTTGGTGTTACACCTCGCGGATCAACTTTTTTTAATTCCTCCATATATTCTTTTGATCCGAATGTGTAACCATTCCTTTCAGCTCTTTCACGTGCACGCTTCGTAAGTTCTGCCCGAACCTGAATTGTATCAGGTGCCATTCTTTCAAGAGCATGTTCAGTATACTTACGCCCATCAATGACCCCTCCGCCTCTTGGCATACTCCATCCAATCTCTTCAGTTACCTTTGATACTTTTCCTAAATCCTTCGCTTTTTGTTCTAACTCACCATATTTACCGAATACACGTCCAATACCTTTAGGAGCCCCACCAAAAAAAGTAGAAACGGTTCCCCATACATAATCATTTTTGTCATACTCTCTATCAGTGAAATATTCTTTGCCGTTAATGAGTTGTAGCCCTTGTTTGATTTGCCCAATAACTGGCATGAAATCAAGTGACATCGATCCAAGTTTATTTGTACGCTTCTGTTCTGCCAAAAACTCTTCCATTTTTTCAGGTGGTACACCAAAATCTTTGAGGCGAGTAGATAAACCATCCATGTTTCCAACATTTTTAGCTATATTAGACGTATCTATTTTATAGCCTGAAATCTTATTAGCAGAGTCCATAATGTTATTGGCAGCATCTAATCCAGACATGATATCTGTATGCAAGGTTGGGAATGCTTGTTGAGCTTCTGCAACATGCGTTGAGACACTATTAATTAGTCCATCAGCCATTACTGCTTGTTTATGAAGTGATGCCCCAGCTTTTTGTATGGTAGAAAACTTGGCTTGGAGCAACGGACYTGTAAACAGTGTGGCCATGTCATTCAAAGTAAAGCTAAACTACGTCTAAGTCTCTGCCCTAGCTGTTACGAACACCAAGTAATTATGAATCAATTAAATGTAGAATTTAAGAATTTTAAATCCACATGTATTATGGRAATGTACGCCGATTATGTAGATTCAAAAAGATGGATTTCATTAAGTGATGCAACGGAATTAACGATTAAACACCGAGCAGCTGCTGACTGTTTTGCTGTCCTGGAATTATTACAACAACTCAAAAATAAGCAAATAGATTAAAATACTGTAAATAGGACTAAATTATTAACATAAAAAATAAGCACATCTTGTAAAAAAACAAATGTGCTTATTTTTTAATTTTTATGCATTTTTACGTTTTAGGAAAATCACTCCACCAACAATTAATAATAATGCACCTGCAGCCATAGAGATCCAACTTGTAAGGTCAGCGCCTGTTTGCGGTAACCATCCAATTTTAGATTGAATTTCTTTCTTAGGTTGTGGTTGCTCTTTAGGTTGCTCTTTAGGTTGCTCTGATGTTGGAGTATTTTTATCTTGATTCGGCTGTTCTGGTTTAGGTTGTTCCGGTTTTACCTCTTTGAATTTCACTGTTTGTCCCTTATCTTCAAATTCAGCGTGAATAGCTACTAAAATATTATCTTGATACAGTTCTTCAAATACTACTACTTCTTTACCTTGTAATGCAGAAGCATTAAATGTGAAATCTAATGTGATAAAACCATTTTTTTCTTTTGCAGTAAACTTAGATTCTRCTGTTACTTCTTTATCATCAACTAATAATGGTTTGTTTGTTGCTTTATCCATTAGTTTACCTTTTACAACGTACTCTTTACCCACGATTAAGTCTTTGTATTCCACTTTATCTTGGATTGTTACAGATTTAGAAGCGTCTAACTCTTTAGAACCATCAGCTTTGTTTGTAGCAGTTGTTTTTACTGATGGCTTAACGAACTTAACTGTTTGACCTTTATCATTGATATCAGCATGTGTAGTAACAACTTTTCCGTCTTTCAGTAACTCTTCGAATACTACTACTTCTTTTTCTTCTAAACCAGTTGCATCAAAAGTGAAATCTAGTGTAATAGAACCGTTTGCTTCTTTTGGTGTAAACTTAGTTTCAGCAGTTACTTCTTTACCATTTACAACTAATRGTTTATTAGTCTCTTTATCCATTAATTTACCTTTTAAAGTGTACTCTTTACCTACTTGTAGGTCTTTGTATTCCACTTTATCTTGGATTGTTACAGACTTAGAAGTGTGCATTTCTTTTGTACCATCGGTTTTATCAGTAGCTGTTGTTTTTACTGATGGAATCTTTTCATCTTTGACAATATGTTTAATKATTTGACCATTCTCTTTGATCTCAAAAGAGAATATTTCTTCATTCAATACATAACCTTTTGGTGCAACAGTTTCTTTATATGTGTATTTTCCAAATGGTAACTTTTCAAACTTCGCGATACCTTTATCGTCTGTTTTCCCTTTAACTACTTCTTTTCCTGCTTCATTATAAATAGTAAACTCTGCATTCGGAAGCTTATTGTTTCCATCAGCTACATCAACTTTTGTAATTTCTAGATTACCTTTGATAAGATGATTAACTGCTAATAGCTCAATAATTTTCCCGTGTTCCTTTATTTCGAACACAATTGGTTCTGTAATAAGAACGTAACCATTTGGAGAAGCCTTTTCTACAAATGAATATTTACCATACGCTAAATCTTTGACGTTAACTTCACCATTTTTATCTGTCTTATATTCCCCAATTACTTTCCCGCTTGCATCTTTTAGCTCGAATACTGCACCTTCTAATTTTTTACTGATATCTTCATTATCTACTTTTAGTAATTTCACACTACCTTTCACTTCTGTATTTTCCACTGTAAAAGTAAGTGTTTTATTGTGCTCTTTAATTTCAAAAGGATACTTTGTTTTATTTCCAATATATCCATTAGGTGTTTTTGTCTCTAAGAAATAATATTTACCATACGTAAGACCATCAACATTTGCAATTCCATTTTCTTTTGTTACTACTTTTTTCACTTCTTTTCCATCTTCAGTAAAGACCGTGAATTCAACATTAGGTAACATCTTACCTGAATCACTAAGTTTTTTTATTTCGATGTTACCTTTTACTTTGTTGTTTACTACTTGAACAGCTCCTATTTCCCCTGTCTTAACTTCAATAGTTTGTGGTTTATTACCTGAAACATAACCTGTTGGTGCTTTAATTTCTTTTACTGTGTAGGTACCAATTGGTAGGTTATTTAATTCTGCAGTACCATCAGCACCCGTCGTGATTTTTCCAACTGATTCATTATTTGCATTAAAGACTTCAAATACTGCACCAGCTAATATTTCTCCATTTTCCCCAACCTTTTTAATTTTTAAAGAACCAGCTGCTTCCCAATTTACTGCAAGGTCACTACTAAGCTTTTCCTCATTTCTTTCTAGTAGCACTGTAGCATTCTGAACAGTATCAGTACCGCGATAAGCAATTGCTTGAACTTTAGTTAAATTTGCAGCAACACTTAGATTAAATTCACCTGTTTTTGTATCTTTAGGAATTTGGATACGGAATTTTTCCCCAAGTGAAAGCTGATCTTTCACTTCTCCATTTTCACTAACAATTTTAACTCCATTAGGTGCATTTTTCGCTACTACTTTATAAGAACCACTCTTAGCATTTGTTTGTACTGTGTATAGGTTTGTTTCAAAAAACTCACCCTTTAATTCTGCCTTTTGCTTTTCAGCAGGAATCACATTCATAAAAATATCTTGAGTATCTTCACTTGTATTTGCAGCATTAATAATTGTCTTAGCCGCTTTTTCAACATTTTTATTTTCATGTTTTAATTCATTTACATCAAGTTGACCTAATGCATTCCAAACCGCAAGCTGAGTTGCATAATGTGCTTCATTCTTATTAGCTACTCCCAGTTGTTCTATRCTTTTTTGTGGGAAACCATTTAATAGAACCCTATATACTACATTATCTGTTTTCCCCATTTCAGGAAGATCTTCACCATTTGGTGATTTTAARCCWAGAGTTAAACAATAAGCAATTTGACCGCTTGAATTTTTAATAATTTCAGTTCGAATGTACTTACCTAAACTGTTGCTATAACTCCAGTTCATTGAATACTTTTCATGCGTCATAACCTCCGCGTTTGCCTTCGGTAGAAACACATTAAAGAATAATGCTAGTACTGATAATAATGCAAAAACTCTTTTAACAACTCTTCTCCCCAATTTTAAAACCTCCCTAGATAAAATGAATCTGATGTATTATTCAAATATTTAAAATAATCACAACGAAGATATTTCATATTATAAGACATAAAGTTACAAATATTATATTATTTTTACAAATTATTTATTTTCTCAACATTCACTATAAATTATAATATTAAAACATTTCATTTCACAAAAGTAACAATATTAGAATACCTTAACAAAATAAGAAACTTGGTAAAATACTAGAATAACGGTAGTTGGAGTACGGAAACGGTTCTTGGCATGAAGGACCACTACAAAGATATTTTCAGATTGAATATATGTATTAATAATGAAATTTTATTGCATTTACACCTGCAATGTTTATATAAAAGATAGTAAATTATGTTTTTATAGGATTTTTTCTATTAGTTTACTGGAAATTTGCATTATTATGTGACAATAAATATCATTGTATTTAATATAAAATGATATAAAAAAAGGGGTACGTAGATAATTATCATAACTTTCAATCGATTAATTATACTAAAATTAGTATTAAGAATATTAGTAAAAAAGTAACAACGTTATTACAAAGTTCGAATATTGGTCTAAGTACCCTAGCATCTCAATGGTAACCTCTTGAATACTTTTACGTTTTTAAATAAATTAAAATAACAAAAAAATAATAATTTTTAATTTTTTCTTTGTAATTTAATAAGTTGCATGTTAATATGGCGAAGGTTATAAAATGGATTTCGCCATACACAATGTTTTTTCGGAATATTCACTCCAGAGAAACGTAACTATTTCAGTAATTTGCTTCATCTTTTACCTATACAAGGGCTACTTTCAATTTTTTTGTTCATAAGTAAAAGTAACTTTTTATTCTATCTTCCTCATCGATTTTAATATAAATGGTAAAAAAGCACTTTTTCAAGTGCCCTTCCTTTTCTTTTTTAAAGATAGAAAATCTAATAAAATCAAACACCTAGATTAAACACATACATAATCCTACTTACAAACTCTCAGAGAGGTATAAACTATGGGAATTCCTACACTATTATTAAATACATTTATTATTATTATTTGTATCCTTAGTTACCAAGTATTTTGGCTAGAACATAAAGAAAAAATGGCATGTAATAATATATTAATTTCTGTACTTTCCTCCATTGCAATTATTTTTTGTATGACTTTTCCTTTTCATTTACACGCTGGGTTCATTTATGATTTACGTTTTATTCCCATTATATTAGTTTTTCTATATGGAAATACAAAGAGCATTATTTGTATTGGAGTTTTATATCTTTCTTATAGATTTTACTTAGGTGGAAGCGGAGTCTTCCCATCATTTATTATCTTTACTATTATTTCTGTTATTACAATCATGTTTCGTTACTTGTCACCTACTTATTTCAAGGAAAAGAAGATATTATTAAGTATTCTACTTATTTTGATATGTACAACTTCCCTTTCTATCTGCGGTATTGTAACGCAAATAAATACAGGTGGTAAAATTGACTCTACTCTCATTGAATTTTTATTCAATTATATAATCATAAATATTTTCACAGTATTATTATCAGTTTATTTAATAGAAGGAATGATCGAGAAATATAAAATAAAAGAAAGAATGCAAAGAGCAGAAAAATTTTATATAGCTAGCGAACTAGCTGCATCGATCGCGCATGAAATTCATAATCCACTGACCACGGTACATG
>NZ_JBFTMA010000147.1:0-13121 GCF_056396725.1 Bacillus sp. 05T31 | reverse complement strand
TTACCATGGAACGTATGATCACTATTTTGTGGTGCATATTCTTTAATATTAAACGGTTCATCTTTTAAGACATCGTATACTTCATATCCTTGTTCTAACGCTGGTACATACACTGCAAGAGGCTTTAACGTTGAACCTGGCTGTCTTTTTAATTGTGTTGCATGATTAAACTGCAAAAATTGATAAGGACCTCTCCCTCCAACTAAAGCCGGAACACCGCCAGTTTTTGGATTCATAAGGACCACTCCAGTTTGCATAAGCTGATCTGAGCCACTATCTTTAAAATAACTATCATTATTCACAACATCTTCAACCGCTTGTTGTTTTTTCGAGTCAAGTTCCGTATAAATACGATAGCCACCTGCTAAAATTTCATTTTGTGTTAATTCATACTTGTCCATCGCTTCTCTAACAATATAATCTACGTATTGAGAATATTTCCCCTTATATTTATCGTCAACACCACGTCGTAATACAAGACCTGATTCTTTCTCCTGATTATATTGTTCTTCAGAAATATATCCTTGCTCCTTCATTAAACCTAATACGACATTACGTCTTTCAATTGATTTATTAAAGTTTTTATACGGCGAATACGCAGATGGCGCTTTAATTAATCCTGCAATCGTTGCAGCTTCTGAAATCGTTAAGTCTTTTACTTCTTTATCAAAATAAGATTTAGCTGCTCTTTTTATCCCCCAAGCACCTTCACCAAAATAAATTTGATTCATATACATTTCAACAATTTCATCTTTCGTATAAGTACGTTCTATTTTTTTCGTTAGAAAGTATTCCTTTATTTTACGCGAGAATGTACGGTCTTGCGTTAAAAATACATTTTTCGCAAGTTGTTGTGTAATTGTACTACCACCTGCCACAACTTCACCGGCTGTAATGTTCTTAAATACAGCACTTATAATTCCACTATAGTAAATACCATGATGACTAAAAAATTCCTTATCTTCTACTGCAACAATTGCTTGAACCATAATATCAGGAATATCTTTCCTTTTGACCCCTTCTGTTTTAGAAGAAGCTAATTTAGTCGCAACTTCATTATTTGCATCATAAATTAAAGTCGGTTGTGGAACAGCTTGTTTTAATTCAGATATATCTTGAATGGAAATTATTATATTTACAACAATAAATAGAGTAGCAAGTAAACTTCCCAATACAATTAATGAATTGCGTAGTTTCTTCCTCTTATTGAACCACTCAAGCGTTTTTTTAAAGTGAGTGTTCTTCAATTTCATTGGTTCACTTCCTTCATTTGTTTACACTCTTCTTTTTAAAAGGAAGAATATACCTCCTTTTAAATTTATTATAATAACGTAGTCGTTCCTATAGTGTAAAGCTTTTCTTTCACATTCATACTTTTTGCAAGAAAAGGACATTCTACAAGTAAGATATTCATTGTTGAGTATTAATATTATTAATACAACAATGAGAGTTATGTTAAGTTTTTGTAAACTTTTCGATAAAATGTTTTAAAAAACGACATTTTTTTGTTAGAATTGATTAGCCAATATATTTTACATATATTACTTTTGTGGGGGTAACAATAATGGTCTTTAAATCAAAGAAAGATAAATTTTCTGAAATGCTTATGAACGTTTCCGAAAATTTAAAAGAAGGCGCGCAGTTTTTCGTGGAGTATAAAATTAAAAATGCTAGCGATTTAAAAGAGTTTTCTATGCGCATGAAAGATTATGAGTCAAAAGGTGACTCATTCATTCACGAAATCATTATGGAGCTAAACAAAGCGTTTATTACTCCTATTGAACGTGAAGACATCCTACAACTTGCAATGAGTATGGATGATGTATTAGACGGATTAGATCACAGTGCTGGTCTATTCGAAATGTATTCTATTACAGAAGCTGATGAATACATGATTAAATTCGTTGAAGCAATTAATCAATGTGCGATTGAGATTGCAAATTCTGTTGAACTACTTTCTAAAAAGAAATTAGTCGATATTCGTACAAATGCGATCAAGATTAAGGATTACGAGTCACAATGTGATGATATTCGCCGTCATGCGATTAAGCACTTATTCTCTCGTGAGAAAGATCCGATTAAGATTATTCAATTTAAAGAGATTTACGAAGAGCTTGAAGAAGTAGCTGATAGCTGTCAAAGCGTTGCAAACGTATTAGAAACAATCATTATGAAGAACGCGTAAGGAGTTTGATCATGGATACACTCTTGATACTGACCGTTTTAGTAGTCATTTGCGCTTTAGCTTTTGACTTTATCAATGGATTTCACGATACAGCAAACGCTATTGCAACGGCTGTTTCAACGAAAGCTCTAAAGCCTAGACATGCAATTGTTATGGCAGCTATTATGAACTTTTTAGGTGCGATGACATTTACAGGTGTAGCAAAAACGATTACAAAAGATATTGTTGACCCGTTTGCCTTGCAAAATGGTTCTCTTGTAATTTTAGCTGCTTTGCTTGCGGCAATAGTCTGGAATTTGATCACTTGGTACTATGGCATTCCAAGTAGTTCTTCGCATGCAATCATTGGCGCAATCGCTGGTGCAGCAATTGCTGCTGCTGGTATTAGCGCATTAAACTATAAAGGGTTTATAAAAATTCTTGAAGCTTTAATCATTTCACCGATCATCGCTTTTGTTATTGGTTACATCGTATATAGTATTTTTAAAGTGGTATTTAAAAACTTTAACTTAACGAAAACGAACAAGAACTTCCGTATATTCCAGATTTTCACCGCTGCATTACAAGCTTATACGCACGGTACGAATGATGCACAAAAAGCAATGGGAATCATTACGATGGCTCTTATGGCCAATAACTATCATACTTCTGGCGATATCCCTTTCTGGGTACAATTATCTTGTGCAATCGCAATGGGTCTTGGTACTTCTGTCGGTGGTTGGAAAATTATTAAAACTGTCGGTGGACAAATTATGAAAATTCGTCCTGTAAATGGTGTAGCTGCCGATTTATCATCATCACTTGTTATTTTCGGCGCAACATTTATTCACTTACCGGTTAGTACGACGCACGTTATCTCTTCTTCTATTTTAGGAGTTGGTGCTTCACATCGCGTGAAAGGTGTAAAATGGGGAACTGCAAAACGCATGTTAATTACATGGGTTATTACACTTCCTATTTCAGCTTCTTTAGCTGCATTATTTTACTACTTATTACACTTAATCTTTTAATCAAAAGTCGTCTTCCTTATTTTTCTAGGAAGACGACTTTTTTGTGAACAAGCCTATTTCTTATTAAAAAGCGTGTATAATGATTGATGGATAAGTTATATAGAGGAGTTGGCAATTTTGGAATACATCATGTTACTTTTCATCGGATTAATCGCCGGGACAGTCGGGAGCCTAGTCGGACTTGGAGGCGGAATTATTATCGTTCCGTTATTAATTGGATTACACAGTTTATCACCACAACTCGCAGTAGGAACTTCTATGGTAACAGTCGTTTTTACAGGGCTGGCCTCTACCCTTACTTATATGAAACATAAACGGGTAGATTATAAAAGTGGACTTATTTTATTTATCGGGAGTGGCCCTGGTGGTATTATCGGATCATGGGCAAACAAATTTTTAAACCAAGATACATTTTCTTTATACTTTGGGATTTTTCTTATATTCGTCTCCCTTCTTCTTATACTACGAGACAAATTGAAACCTCTTTCCCTATCAAATATGACTGTAATTAAGCGATCTTTTACAGATAACGAAGGAAATACTGTAGACTATCAATTTCCACCATTTCTCGCTATCTTTATTGCCTTTATAGTTGGGTTTATATCCGGATTATTTGGAATCGGTGGTGGTGCCTTACTTGTGCCAGCGATGATGCTCCTTTTTGCGTTCCCAGCACACATTGCTGTAGCAACTTCAATGTTTATCGTATTTCTCTCAGCAATTGTAAGTTCTTTAACTCACATCTCTCTAGGAAATGTCAGCTGGGCTTATGCATTAATTCTTATTCCTGGTGCATGGATTGGCGGAAAAATCGGGGCTTATATTAACACAAAATTAAGCGGTAATGCAGTAATTAATTTATTACGTATCACATTAATTATTCTTGGAACTAGATTAATCATTACTTCATTTTTATAACGCGTTCTTTCTAGAATGCGTTTTTTCTTATACACATGAATATAAAAAGGCTCCTAGGAGAACAAATAAAACTAAACAAACACTTAATAGCATAAAATTTGAAATATGTAATTTCTTCAAGTAGATCACTCCTATAGCTATGACTGTTATCTTTATGATAGCGAAAAAACAGTTATCTTACAGTTACAAAGCGCTAACAATGCAAAATCATTTATTACAAATTTTATCCTTATATTTCATTTCTTTGTATAATCTATCGATTCAATAAAAAAAGATGTCATATTGACATCTTTTTAGTGAAGAAGTGACCATCCCATAAAGTCTTCATGTACCTGGCACGCCCTCTTATCGTTTCGATCATATAATTCAGCATAACTATCTGTTTCTTCATCATAAGCCATCGTATAAATAATTTGGCCGTCTATTTCAACGGATAAAACGACTCCACCTTTCATCTCTTCCACATGAATGATAGCATTCGCCGGAATTCTCATATCCGTCATCTTCATCGCATCTAACAATATACTAAACCCCCTACAGCGTATTCATTGCTAGTACTATTACACACTAAATAGTATACTACTGTAATAGCATACATTTCGTCAATGAAATTGCTGTTTAAAGAGCATATTGTCTTTATACATATACGCTAAAATATAAGAAATAGAAATGTTTTAATGGGGGGCTAACATTGATTCTACATAAGGGAGATGTATTATTCCGTCAAGGTGAGGACGGTCCATTATATTTTATAAAAACAGGTTTATTAAAAGTTATTCGGTTAGAAGAAGACGGAACACCATTTTTATTTAATATTATCGTTCCTGGTGAAACGATACCTCACCATTCTTTAATTTCACAGAAGGAATATCACGGTACAGCTATCGCTTTAATGAAAACAGAAGTGGAGCCTATAATTAGCAATGAATGGTACGACAAACTTCAGGCAAATCCTGCATCATATGAAAATATCGCTATACAATTACAATCGAAGTTAAGAATGATGCAACAGCGTATCGATCAATTGACAACTGTCTCTCCTAAAGAGCGCCTTCATCGTTTACAAGAGTGGTTCACCTTTTATTTAGGTGACATCCCTATTTATGAAATATTAACACAAACTGAAATTGGTCAGCTCATAGGTGTACGCCGCGAAACAGTAAATCGCTTACTTAGAGAACAAGCAAAAAACGAGGTAAAATAATACCTCGTTTTTCGCTTGGCAACGTTAACCTATTGTAAGCTTGCTGCGGGACCGAAAAATTCATAATGAATGTTCTCTTGTTTAACACCCAAATCAATTAATGCAGCATTTATATGTTTCATAAATGGTACTGGACCGCAGAAATAAAATTCTGCATCAGTCGTTGGAATAATAGTTTGTAACCATTCACGTTCAATGAATCCTTCTTGATCAAAATTCTTCATTTCCACATCTTGCTCTGTCGGTGAAGAATAGCAAGTATATGCTTTAACTTGTTCATACTCTTTTTCTACTGTCTCAACATGCTCTTTCATCGCATGTGTATTACTATTTATCGCCGCATGAACAAAGCATACATTACGCTTTGATTCTTGTTCAATTAACGTATTTAACATACTCATCATCGGTGTAATACCTACTCCAACACTAATTAGTACAACAGGTAATGTTGACTCCATATTTAATACGAAATCTCCCGCTGGTGCACTTACTGGTAAGACATCCCCTTCCCCTACATGATCATGTAAGTAATTAGATACTTTACCATCTGGTGTATCTACACCTTTTTCTTTCTTTACACTAATACGATAATATTCTTTTCCTGGAGCATCAGACAAGCTATATTGACGATTATGTGTATATGTCTCACCTTTAATATTTATTTGAATCGTTACATATTGTCCTGGGATGAATGAAGAAACTTTCCCGCCATCTTCAGGTTTTAAATAAAATGATGTAATAACGTCGCTTTCCTTCACTTTTTTAACAATCACAAAGTTGCGGAAATCTTTCCATCCACCTTCTTTATGTGCAGCTTCTTCATACATAYCCGCTTCAAYGCTAATGAATGCATCAGCAATGACGCCATACGCTTCTCCCCATGCATTTAAAACTTCATCAGGTGCGCCTGCGACCTCTTTAATCGCTCGTAGTAAGCATGTACCTACTATTGGATAATGCTCTGCTTTAATACCTAAACTTCTATGCTTATGACCGATTTGTTTTACAACTGGAATAATAGCTTCTAAATTATCAATGTACATTGCAGCTGCATAAACAGCATTTGCTAATGCTTGTTGTTGTCTTCCTTTTTTCTGGTTCGTATGGTTGAAAATATTCAATAACTCCGGATGTTCCGAAAATAAAATTTGATAAAATCTCGTTGTAATCTCAACGCCTTTTTCTTGTAATAACGGTACTGTTGACTTTACGATTTCAATTGTTTTTGCACTTAACATTGTATCCCACTCCTCTATTTCCTTAACTGTTTTTAGTTTAACTGAATTGTATAATTCATATTGTGATTTTAATCACTATTAACATGGTGTTTTTGTGAAAAATATATGAACAATGCACATATTAAGTAAATTTTTATTAGCCATCATTAATAGTGCTCAAAAAAAAGCTAACTAGAATTCTAGCTAGCCTACTACTTCGTTTGTATTGCTTGTTCAATTACTTATATATTCTGCACATCTCCAAACTCGGTATACCCCCATACATTCGTCTCACCTTTATATTTATTTACAAGTATATCCAAGTCATGATATACGCGATGAGCATAGATTACATACTCCATATTCTGAAGCTCCACACCTTTTTTTACAAYTTCATAACTTCTATTCACATCGCGTTTTATTTTTTCATTTTTTATTTCTTTATGTATATTTTTTAAAGAGGCTTCTTGCTCTTGAAACCATTGTTTAAAATGTTTCCAATCCCCATCTGTATATTTCTCTGCCTTGCCATAATTCAAGAAATTATTATAACTTTCATGTGTCGTACGAACAAAATCGAGTGTCTTCTTCTTCTCTTGCACCTCTTCTATTTGTGCTACTSTATTTACTCCAGCAGACTTATTCGCATAATAYAATAGTACTTTCATAAGACTATAGCTCGCTATTGCCATYACAGTAATAGTTACCAATACACTTAACAATTTCTTCATATACAGAACYCCTTTTCTACTATGAATATTACAATGTACTGTTACACTTGTAACATTCTCTCGYAGAAATGTAATTCCTGTTTAAATYCTYCTTTTCATTTCGACACTATTTTTCTACAAACTTCTCCTTGGTAAATGCTCTTGTAAAACAACATAACCTTCATAAGCTGTATAACCGAGTATAGCCATTAATCCRATATAACAAGCAAATACTGTCCATTTCGTTTTCGTATCGACTTTATAATAATTTTCTTGTTGTTCCTTTTCTGTTTCCCATTCATTTAATTTTCTTTCYGACAKTTCAAATGCTTCTCTTRTATGAATTGTATGCATTTCTTTTTCATCTTCATATGGGATATAATCAAGTGGCTCAAATTTTGGTAAAATGTACTCTAGCACTTCAATCTTTTGAAGTTCTCCTGTAAAACTAGCCCTGCTCCCCAAATTTTCGTGCTTACAACTGAAATTATTCGTCCACCATCTAATGGAGAAACTGGAATTAAGTTAAAGAAATTAATCATACTTCCAAGTAAAATAATAAGCGCCCAAAACGGCTCTTTCGTGATTATATACAGTGGGATCGCGGGTAAAAATGAAAGCAACCCGAAAAGAGGTCCCATATATGCAATGTAAGCTTCATCTTTTGCATTTTTCGGCATCTCTTTCATCCCAATAAGAGCTCCCATAAATGGTATGAAGATTGCTGGCGATGTTGGTATCCCTTTCTTTCTCGCTGCCCATAAATGCCCCATCTCATGTACAAACAATAAATATACGAGTGCTACCCCAAACTTCCAACCATATATAACTGCGTATGCACCAAGCGATAAAAACATACTAAATACTGTTGAAAATTTTGCTAACTTAAAAATTGCAAATACCCATTTTAACTTAGATAGTAAAAATAACCCTATTGCAACGATAACTCCCCATAATCCTTTTTTATTATTTTTCATATTCCTCTCCTTTATCTCGCTTTATTGAGCCATATACACTCATCAAAACTTATTCTTTTTCTCTATTATGACATATTTTTTTCTATTGTTAGAAATAATGTTTATTCCATCCATTTTTAGCCAAAAATAAAAATAAAAGGAGGTAAATACAAATGAAATTACAATCTCTTATGATAGGCGCTCTATCGTTTTTAGCTTCAACTCTTATTTTTTATACCGTCAGCTACGTATTATTATTAGATTGGTTGCCAAATCACTTATTTATAGCCCTTATTATTCTTTCTGCTCTTATGATTTCCTTTCTAATCACACGAAAATCAATGAATGAGCCATCTGCAAAAGCAAAATAATAGAGGGGATCTTTCCCCTCTATTATCATTTCCATATAGACTTTATGATTCTTACTGCCCGCTATTTACGAGCAGTAAGAATCCCACCTCAAAATTTGGCTGGAGCAAAGAATTTAGGTAGGAGTCGTGCTAATAATCAGCGGGGGATGCCCCCACTGATTAAAATTTCACTTTATCTTTGTAAATTCATTTTTTCACCATACTCTTTAACAATTTGAATAATGTTTTGAAATGCTCCTACTTTTTCTTTCTTACTATTTAATATTTGTAAATCGTGATTATCATAATAGGTTTCTAGTGATTTTAATTGTGATTCTGAAGCATCTTTTATCGGAACAGTAACATTCAACTCATACTGTTTATACCCTTCCTTTACTTTTTCAGCTGAAATTATCTCACTCTCTTTTGCGCCAATTAATTTTTGAACCTTTTCCGGGAAAATTAATTGCAAATAATATTCTTGTTCCTTTGCTAACTTATTATATAGTGATTGTGAAATCGTATAACGTACTGTATAATTCATTTTTTGATCACCTGCTTTAATATGAAACGCAGTAATCTGCATGTCTTTTTTTGTTACTTCCGTTAAAGTACCTACCTGCATCTCATCTTCTTTTTGTTCTGGAATCTTTGGAAAGATAGCCAAAAGCTTTTCCGTATCTTTTTCGTTAAGCATATACATATCTTTCTTATATTGAATCCATCCTCGGCGATCTTCTCCTCTTAACCATGCATAATATGTTTCTTTTTTTCCATCACTACTAATTTGTATTTCATATTCCGGTTCACCAAAACTACCCGTTACTTCTTGTTTTTCCGCTTTGTTTATAATATCCACCACYAACTCCGCATCCATTTTCTTYAAWTTTTTTTCTTCTKTACCTTTTTGYATAACAGTTACTTGTAATGGTTCTYTCAYTTCATTCACTGTCTCCTCTACTTGTTTCGRTTCTTTCTTTTGCTCAGATTGACCACACGACGCGAGTAAAATAACACATAAAAACATTAAATATTTCCCTTTCAAATCGATTCTCCTTTTCCAATAAGAAATTCTTATAATCCTCATGCATAAAACAAAAACGTTACATTATATAGAATGAGCTATACTATAAACTGAAGGGAGGATTTTACAATGTCCATTAATTTTCATGATGCAAATAATAAGTATACGTATGCAARTCGTAACGCACATATTTCATGGCAGGAAACAATAAACAATATTGTAGATGTRCAAAAYAAACAARTAATTGATATAGGTTGTGGTGGAGGCATTTATACGAAAAAACTTGCTCTTATGGGAGCCAAAAATGTTGTTGGGCTTGATTYTTCAAGTCCTGAACACCTTCGTGGATATTTTTTCTCGGTCTTTCCAAAACTCATTGAAACAGAAGCGCAAAGAAGACCAAAAACCACTACTATACAGCAATTATTACAAACATATCCTCTTCAAGCGCTCCCCATTCAAACACAATGGGAAGTACGAAAAGTACATGATTCTGTAGAGGCTTTGCTACAAGATTTATCTCCTCGAACAGGCCGATCCATTCTATATGAACTAACAGATAATGAAATTTCTCAACTTCTACATCATATCCAAACGGCATTACAAAACGTCTCTCCTATCATCGAAAGAGATCGTTGGACAATTTGGAGCGCGAAAAAATTGTAAGGAAGGAAGCCTCACAAAATAATGTGAGGCTTCCTTCTTTCATAATCTAATTTTGCAACACTCTTGATATCCTCCACTCCTGGCCTGTGCACTTCCACACTTCGGACATACTAAATATCTAGACTGATTTGTCAACAAACTACCTTTTTGAAAGAGTAAAACTTCTGCTTGTTTAAACGAACGCGAATAATATAACCACATAAAACCAATTATAGCAATAATGCCAAATAATACTCCCATCGCAAGCATTTCAGTCACCTCTTTTGGTTTGTTCTTTCCAGCAAGTGGATTGTTGTATTATTCTCTGCAAATTCAAACAATTCCTTCCTTACTCCTATAAATATCGATTTTCTCCATAAWCTTTACAATTCTCTATAATGTTTTACAGCATTTTTACAAATAGTATTAACCCTTATATTCTCAGCTATATTTCTACAGGAAAGAGTATTTCCCAAAAAATATGTTGACTTTCTAAAAAAAACATGTAAAAATGTTGTCAGAATACTTGAATAAAAATTCATTGACGAGAACGAGTATGTTATAGAGCTGTTCCCCAGAGAGTTGGTATTTTGCTGAAAGCCAACGCTCAGTTCGTAACCGAAAATCATCTCCGAGAAGTAGAACCGAATGCTAAAGTAAGTTCTTACCGGTCGTCCCCCGTTACAAGGAACACGTATCATGTTGTACGTTGTAAAGCCGTATACATATAGATATATTTCTACATGTATAAATTAGGGTGGTATCGCGGGTAAATATAACTCGTCCCTTTCTTAAGGGACGAGTTTTTTGTGTTCTTACAATGAATTTACAAAAAAGGAGAAAAAAAACAATGAACACTGTATCAAAAAAACATGTTTTTTTCACAGGTCTTATGCTGTTTTCTTTATTTTTTGGAGCAGGAAATTTAATTTTCCCTCCAATGCTTGGACAAAATGCTGGTGAAAACTTTTGGCCAGCAATGATTGGTTTTTTACTAACAGGAGTCGGCTTACCACTACTTACTGTTATCGCTATTTCTCTATCAGGAAATGGAATGCAACAACTTGCGAGTCATGTTCACCCATTATTCGGAATATTCTTTACGGTAGTTGTATACATTGCAATCGGTCCATCTATGGGCATCCCACGTGTTGCTAATGTCGCTTATGAAATGGGAATTAGTTCTTTCTTACCAGAAACTATTCGCTCTAGCAGCCTAACGCTATTTTTATACACAGTCATCTTCTTTGCTATCGTATTTTGGCTTAGTTTAAATCCTTCTAARCTCGTCGATCGTATCGGAAGYGTATTAACACCTATTTTATTACTCTCTATTTTYTTATTATTCKTTAAGAGTGTATTTWCACCMCTYGGGCAATCWGGACCAGCMATGCAAGAGTATCAAACTTCTCCARTTTTCAAAGGTTTTATGGAAGGATACTTAACGATGGATACCATTTCAGCRCTTGCATTTGGAATTATCGTTGTAAATGCAATTCGCTCAAAAGGTGTGAATGACCGCAAATCAATTGCCATCGCAACAACAAAAGCAGGACTTATTGCCGCTACTGGTCTCGTACTTGTATATGGTGCACTTGGCTGGCTCGGTACAACTAGTGTCTCTCTCGGATACGCAACAAACGGCGGACAGCTACTTACCGTTATCGTACAACAATTACTCGGTCCATATGGTCTAATTCTATTATCTCTTATCGTTACACTCGCTTGCTTAACAACATGTATTGGACTTGTATCTGCATGCAGTCAATACTTCTCAACATTATTAACAAAATTTTCATACACAACGTTAGCAAGTGTCATTTGCACATTAGGATTATTAGTTGCCAACTTAGGTTTAACAAAAATTATCGCAATCTCTGTTCCTATTTTACTTGTTGTATATCCAATTGCGATTGTACTCGTATTACTATCATTACTTCATAAATATTTCGGTGGATATCGTTCTGTTTATGTAGGTGCGTTAATTGGTTCTGCAGTTGTGAGCGTATTTGATGGATTAAAACAAGGGAATATTCCTGTTTCATCTATCACATCTTATTTCGAGTTTATTCCATTATATAATGAAGGAATTGGCTGGTTAGTACCAGCATTAGTTGGGGCTATTATCGGTTTTGCTATCGCAAAATTAAGTGGCGCCAAAGCAGTACCATTAACGGATCATTCACCTGAATCGAAAGTATCATAAAAAAACTCCCATTTCGGGAGTTTTTTACATTTGATAAGAAGTATGATTAAAGCTACTTACTTTATAAGCTTTCGTATAGTAATCAATATTCGTATCCACTGTTTCTACTTTTACAACATCATAGCAATCTTCTTGCTTCACTAGAAATAAATAATATTCTTCTGTCGCCTCAATAATTGCAATACGATCTGTTTCAATATCATATTGTTCACAAAGTGCTTGCAACGCATCCACATAGTTACCTAATTTTTTCGTTTCATCCATTCCAAATATCGTTTGAACTAACATACACTCTCTCCCCTTTGTATGTACTGTTAACACCTTAATGATAACGCTTACATAAATAACCGTCAATAAAAAGCTTTGACCATATATAGTCAAAGCTTCCTTCTTATTTCGTCAATTGGTGTCTAAACGCATAAATAACCGCCTGTGTCCGGTCACTTACATTTAGCTTATTTAATATATTACTCACATGTGTCTTTACTGTTTTAAGGGCAATAAACAACTCATCTGCAATCTCTTGATTACTTTTCCCCTCCGCAATTAATAACAAAATTTCAGACTCTCTTTCTGTTAACTCCTCATGCAAAGGTTGTTCTTTCTTCTGACGCATACGAGACATCATTTTGCCAGTAACTTTCGGCTCTAATACCGTTTCCCCATCATAAGTAGCTCTTACAGCATCTGCAATAT
>NZ_JBFTMA010000146.1:0-7994 GCF_056396725.1 Bacillus sp. 05T31 | reverse complement strand
ACTAAGAAACGCATTGTCTAGAATTGAGTATGAAAAGGGAAGTAAGGAAGACGAATCAAGTAGTAAAGAAAGTAAATCAAATGTATCAGACACAGAAGGTGAAAAGAAGGTAAAGGTATCTGAAGAAGATTACCCTTATCGTTTGACTGAACTACACTTAGAATTCCAGTATCATTTAAAAAAACTAGAAAAGAAAACTGATGAATTATTTACAGAAGAGGGTGTCTACATAGGTGAGATAGATGCCTTAATTAGTCACATTAGTTTGGACATAAACCGTTTTGAAAAAATCAAACCACCTAAAAAGTATGAAGACTACCAATTTTTAATACAAGAAGGGGTAGAAKAGATTAGAAAACACCTAATAAAAGTAGAAGATGCAGTTAGACAGTATGATGCCCGTAAGTATGATGGTGAATATGATAAGGATAAAGCAAAAGAAAGCATACAAAACGGTATGTTTGGGATAGATGATGGTGTTTCTAAATGGGAGACAGTATTTAATGGGATAAACGAGAAATACCCTGATGTAGAGCAAAAGGTAAAGGAAGAGAACCAGAAACATGCCAAAGAGGGTCATCGTGAGGAAGATTTAAATGACAAAGTTAGTGGTTCAGAAGTTGATAAATACAAAGCAGCCATCGTAGAAAATACAAATAAGATGGATGAAGTTATGAGACTGATACAAGATATAGGGCATTCGGATATAAAGGATTATGAGTCAAAGAAAAGTGAAATCCAATTGAGTTTGGATATGGCCAAAACACACGTAAGAGACATCAAATACCTTGAGGCACCTAAAGGGTTAGAAGTTGAACAAAAAAAGATAAAACAGGCAATGGATAATTACTGGAATGCTCTGCAGTTACTCTCAGAGGCATTAGAAGAACAAAATGATAATAAGTTGGAACAGGCAGAAAACAAAGCAGAACAGGCAATGAAACTATTTAAAAAAGCAACTGAGAGTATTAAAAGTAAAACCAACTAATCATGAAAAGGGGCATATGGCGGTAGCCCTATTGCAAATTTACAAATAAAAAAGATAAGATCGGAGAGTAGGATCTTATCTTTTTACAAAGAGAAATATATTGCAAGATATCTTATTATTCAATTTCTTGTTTCCTCTAATGCTTTTCTTCTTGGTTAAACATCTATTGCGTCATAAGCAAATATGTACACTTGATTAGCCAATAGCTGCCTTATACGTTATATCAGCTAGGGTACATGTGAGTATAACAGATTATTTGTATAACTTATTTTTAAAATGGATATATTAAAAAAATATACCTAATAATTCCTTGGCGTACGAAATTCTTGTTATATTGGCAGGACCCCATCGCTATYAAGCTAAGAAAATAYARCTATCCCCAGAACRAGATTTTRTGCTAATTTGTAATAAAAAAGCTCATTTTTTCGTTTTGGGGCTGATTTGTWTTCTTAAGTTGATGGGCATGCGGCAGGACCCCTTATACAAAGAAATAATTAAAGATGGAATGAAAAACCAGTTTCACTCCATCTTTTAAACTACTTTCTTCGCATCTTTTTTACAAACGTCGCGACTTTATTGTAAACATCGTGGCTTTATTTCAAAGCCACACTCAGAAGCCATCGATTCACAGCAACCATCGACTCTCTGAGCCCTTATGATCTGACACGTACTTGCTCTTCTTCCACATCGTTAATCCGCATTCTCTGACAACCATCACTTAATAAGGACTTGCACTATTCTTGCCAAACACTCATAGGGTCCCATGGCTTGATCTGATCGCCATATTTTCCGGCCAAAAAATCTTTCATGTCTTCCAGCTTAGCAGGCACCTCGTTCCAAGTTGGAAGGGGTGGTAACCCTCGTTTGCTTTTCAATAGGATATCCACTGTAACATACAAGCGTTCTGGCTGAATCCAATGAAGGAAGCGGGAAATATCAATTTGCTTGGTCAGGGACAAGGAATCAATTTCGTCATTGTAATGCTTGTTAAACTCGCTAATCAGGTTCAGGAGGTAGTCTCTCTGCTCCTTCACAAAGTCCAGGCCGCAGATAGCGCCATGTCCTGGAACAACGATTTCGGGTTTAATTTCATCAATAATGCGATCAAGTACTTTAACCCAGTTGAGGGTTCCCTCTTCGCTGTATGCCGTACAACCGTTAAACACGACATCACCGGCGAACAGCACTTTTTCTTTTGGCATCCACAGTAGCAAATCACTGTCAGAGTGGGCCGGAGCTACGTTGTAAATCATAACTTCCGTGTCGCCAAGACGGATGTTGATATCGTCCTTTATCTCAATATTCGGGAGCACCCATTCAACGCCTTCCAGGTCGAACCCTTCAAATTCCGCTGCAAAAAACCTCTCGCCCGAAGTCGATTCCGGAGAATCCTTTCCTCTTCTGATGAGGCTGTCCATCCAGGCGATATTTTCGGTGAGACGCTCTCTGGACGCTTCCTTGTGCATAATAATGCAAGCATCTTCAAACACTTTGTTTCCCCAAGCATGGTCACTGTTATAGTGCGAGTTCACCACATATGCGGGAGAGCCGCCGTTGCTTACTTCTTTAAAAGCCTCCCGCATTTCCCGCGCATGGAACAAATCGAAGAACGTGTCATACACCAGCCCTTCACCCTTGTTGATGAACCCGGCATTGGCCCAACTGATGCCGCGATACGGCGAAATACCGGCAAAGACGCCATCTGCGACTTCAAAAAATTTAACGCGAGGTTTTTGGATAATACGTCCATACTTCATGAAAATTCTCCTTTACGTATATGTTTTTGGGGTAAGGCATACTGACTATGCCTTTATTATAGAGAATGGAAAACAGGAATACAAGCAAGCACTTGCATGCATTCACTCTAAGCTTTATAATAGTAACAGAACAACATCACACTACATGGATGGAGGCGTTGCAACATGAAGCTAGTAACATTTCAAACTAAGACATCCCAGGAACCTTTGTTTGGGCTTGTAATTAACGAGAAATTTGTCGTGTCTTTTGCCGCAATCATGAAAAAGCAGGGGACATTCGTTAACAGTCTTGAAAGTATGGACAGCTATCTTCATTATTTGCCGGCAAGTTATGATGCCGCTAAGGAATTGATGCAATATGCTGTCGAACAGTCACATCAATTCAATGAAAATGAAATCTGCCCGATTGCAGCGGTAAAACTGCTGCCGCCGGTTCCAAATCCGGCGGCGCTTATCGATTTTGGACTGACGCCAAGACATCTGAGAAATGCTGGCGTAAATCTGCTGCAAAGAGAATACACAGGGCCTGAAAGAGAAGATCTTAAACGAAAAATTGCTGAAAAATTCCAGGAAGATCCGAATAAAGTAACTTTCAATTATTACAAGTGTAACCATAATGCATTAATTGGCGATGGGGATACGATTCATTGGCCTTCGTACTCTTCCTACCTGGATATCGAGCCGGAACTGGCCTTTGTTACAGGGAAGGGGAACTGCATTGCAGGTTATGTTATTTTTAACGACAGTACTGTCCGCGATATCCAGTGGCCGGATTTCCAGGCGATGACCGGACCGACGCGCTGCAAAGATTTCGATCGCAGCAAAGGAATAGGACCTTTTCTGGTTACACCGGATGAAATCGACAATCCACTAGCACTGGATGTGGATGTACGCATCGGGGAGAGACTACACTGGAAGGGAAGCACATCCGAGTATTCTGCACACCCTGCAAAAGTCATGGAGGAGGTTCTCAAAGTTTTCACGCCGCTCCCGGGCACGATTATAGGAATGGGGACGATACCAGATTGCTGCGCAATCGAGACCGAACAATGGCTGTTGCCCTCTGACCGAATCCAGATTACATTCGATAAATTAGGCACGCTCACGCAATTTGTGCCTGATTATGTTAAGATTACGGAACCAAGCCGCTGGGAAAAAAGAAGCGATTTGCCTTAAATAAACGTATATGAAAATGGTGAACCCCGCCCCTGTTGCATATACAAAACTTGTAGTAGAATAGGTTTAACAAATGAAAAAGGAGAAATGTAATGCATACTTCAGACAGAATCATTGAAGCTGCGACACGGCTCATCAAAAAGAAGGGCTATCGGGGGGTAAGCACCAAAGCCATTGCAACGGAAGCTAAAGTCAATGAATCTACGATTTTTCGGCAATTTGGAAGCAAGCAAGGCATATTGGAAGCCATCATTGAAAGACATTCGGATATCCCGCAGTTTGAGAAGCTGTTAAAAGAGGACGCGACCGATAATCCGGAAGTCGATTTGCTGAATGTAAGCCAGCAGTACCGTTTGTTTTTCCATCAAAATGCGGACATCATTTTGATTGGCATCCGCGACAAAGGAATGCTTCCCGAATTGGACAGAGTGCTGGCTGATCCACCGGTGAAGMTGCACTCCTTGCTGGTTGAATATTTTGAACGCCTACAGAAGAAAAAAGTTATAGCCAGACAGGATGAGCGTCTTGCCGCCATGTCTTTTCTCTCGATGTGCTACGGATTTCAGATGAGCGAGCTGATTCATCGGCAATATCAGTCCCAGCTCGTCACCGAGGAAGAGTTCTACAAGCACAGTATCTCATTGTTTGTTAAAGGAATTTTGTCTCAGTCATAAGCTTTGTTGATTTATTTAAATATGCCGAAGACTACTTGAGCAGCTCTAACTCGAATAAAAGAGAGATTCAATTTGGAAATGTAATCGAGAATACTAAAAGGTAGCTCGTTCCTCATCCCAGGGAGGACTACTTTTGCTCGACTAGCTTTACCATTCGTTTTACATTGGGGTACCGCCCCATCGCTATCGAGCTAATAAAACAAATCCCCCCTAAAATGAAAAAATACGCTATTCTTTCTGTAGAATCATAAGAAAGGATGGCGTTTTTGTATGTCTATTTCTGTATCTGATGAATTGCAACTATTTGCTCAAGAAATTCAAAGCTTCTTAGGGGCACCATACATACCCATCAACTTAAAATTTTAAAATAGGGGTTTGGAAGTAACGGAACAAAAACGGCAATAGCACTCCAAACCATCGAATAGACCGATGTGCGTATACATTTTGGACAATTGAACAATTTATTGAATCATTAAAAAGGCATGATATCTTTACGGATCCCAGTGAAAGGTATTGTGACCCTAGAGCTCAACTACTACAAGGCGAAGATTGGGAATCCATCAAACCCCATATATTAAGAACACTTGGATGGTCTTCATCCGCAAAACAAACCCTACAAGATCTAGCAATAAAATTAGATGAAACGTATCGAAAGGTTCAAAAGAATCTGGAGGGAAATAAAGATATTCGTATAGCAAACAATAGAATTATTCTTTCTCCTTTAGACAAATTGGAAGAGCCAAAATCATTATAAAAACTGAGAAAACAAGTGCATTCCCTTATGCCACATACAGATTTACCGGAGCTTATTCTTGAATTACATCAATGGATTCCTTTTCTGGATGCTTTTACTCATATCAGTGAAGGGAATTCTAGAGTAAAAGACCTCTCTATCAGTATGTGTGCTGTTCTTATTTCTCAAGCTTGTAACATAGGACTTGAACCTGTGACACAAGCCGGGGTACCCGCGCTCGAATATGATCGACTGACATGGGTAGAACAAAACTATTTTCGTGCTGAAACAATTACAAAGGCTAATAATACTTTGGTCTCCTATCATTCAAAAATGGGACTAACCCAAATACTAGGATCTGGCGAAGTAGCTTCAGCGGATGGTCTTCGGTTTGTTACACATGACAAGGCGGCACATTCAGGTCCAAATCCAAAGTATTTTGGGGTGGGACGTGGTGTGACTTATTATAATTATACAAGTGACCAATTTACTGGCTTACATGGCATTGTTATTCCCGGTACAATCAGAGATTCATTACGACTATTAGAGCTTGTTTTAGAACAATCTACTGAAGTACAACCAAAGGAAATTATGACAGATACCGCTGGATATAGTGATATTATATTTGGTTTGTTTGCCCTTTTAGGATATCAGTTTAGCCCAAGAATAGCAGATATCGGTTCATCAAGATTTTGGAGAATGGATGAGAATGCTGATTACGGTGATTTAAATACGATTTCAAGACATAAAATTCGTACAGATTTAATTGTTCGTTATTGGGATGATTTTATGAGGATTGCTGGTTCTCTTCAATTGGGAACAGTAAATCCAACACAGTTAATTCAAACTTTACAACGCGGAGGAAAACCGACTATGTTAGGTAGGGCAATTGGTGAATTCGGAAGAATCTTTAAAACTCAACATAATCTTCTTTTCATTACAGATCCAGCATATCGACGAAAAATCTTAACACAATTAAATCGTGGTGAATCTCGTCATAGTTTGGCAAGGGCATTGATGTATGGAAAGAAGGGGATTTTATATCAAAGTTATCGCGAAGGGCAAGAAGACCAGTTGGGAGCGTTAGGACTTGTTGTCAATGCAATTGTCGTATGGAATACTCGATATATGACAGCCGCTCTTGATGCCATACAGGAAAATGATATAAAAATTGATACAGAGGACATACAAAGGCTCTCTCCAGTAGGACATGAACATATAAATATTGTAGGAAGGTATTCCTTTCACTTACCAGAAGAAATTGAAAACGGAGCTTTACGTCCATTGATAAAAATGGAAGAAAAATAGATGATATAAAGGGGTTTGGTATGTTATTGCCGTTTCTGTTCCATTACTACACAAACCCCATTCTATACAGTTTATAACTATGTGTTAGTTCTACCCTAGTATTAGGGGTCAAAACGTAYAAAAAGACACTATTTAAAGTGTCTTTTTRTACGTTGACATGCTATTTAAGAAAATGTAGTGATTAATCATAATTAATTAGATGCTTCTCGATTAATCTTAGTATAACATCAATATAGAAGATTTTAAATKYAATTCTGYATATATAGATTATTACATATATAATTCCRCCTTAAATCTCAATTACCAAAATTACCAGTYCCCTTATTTTTATATTTATACTATAATTTAACTGCTAAATAGTATTAAAGGAGTTTTTAAAGAGATGGAGATGAGAGATTTACAAAAACTAATTGAATCAAAGAAACAAGAACTAATTAAACTTGTAGAGAAGTATGGGTTTACCCATAAGCAAGTTTTGTATTTAAGTCAAGACATCGATATATTAATTAATGAATGTATATATAATAATATTAATAAAGGTGGATGAAGTTACAGTTTACATACATAGGGAAAGCACCACATCGCTTAAAGCTAATAAAAAGAAATGCCCCCTAAAATAAAAAAATACGCTATTCTTTCTGTAGAATCATAGGAAAGGATGGCATTTTTTACTCTTGAGGGTAGTTAATATTTTTAAGTTGATGGGCATGTGACGCTACCCCACATACTCCTATTGTTACCTAAACTTTATTCGAAAATCATCTAACGCTTTTGTTTGATCAATGTCAATTTTCTCGTTTGGGGGTATTTGCTTTTCTTAGCTTGATGGGTATGTGGTAGAACCCCATCGCTATCAAGTTTAAATTTTATAATGCCCCCAAAACGAAAAATTTGTGTCATTTATAGAAAGAAGTTCATTCTTATCGTTTTGGGGATACTTCAAAATATTAAGTTACTGGTGGTACTAGCCCTAAATAAATCCTAGATACTAGTACTAATTAGTCTGTTTATTTTGCTTAACCAATACAGAGAATCATATTAACTCAAGCCCTCTATACTTCTCGACAAAATATATAATATCCTCCACGAGCCATTCGTACATCTGCACTATACAATGTATCTTCTAAATAAAAAGTAATCGGTTTTGTTTTACTTTCAAAACTTAATTTCTCCTTAGACTGTATAGCATAGGTTTCAACAGCTGAACAAATTGTTTTAGAAGATGGATAATGAAGAGAATCATCTAGTTCAATATAAAAGGTTTTTCTTAATAGTTTTTTTAAAAATCTTTGCTTTTTCATCCTAATCTACTCCCCCTTCACCCTTAATATAAATCAATATTCTGAATCATCCATATT
>NZ_JBFTMA010000145.1:0-8020 GCF_056396725.1 Bacillus sp. 05T31 | reverse complement strand
CTTCAATACAAATACTGTGAAGAACATAAACAATAAATAAGTTCCTGCTACTGTCGCTAATAAAATGTATAATGCAACGACCATAAAGTCTGCATACATAACTGCTTTCATATACATTAACGCTAAGAAATAACCTGAACCGATTAAGAAAACTGAAATTAATGCCATAATAACTGATCCTTTTGGCATTGTTTCTCCTTCACGTTCTGCTCGGAAAAGTTCAATTAGCTTAAAGCGATAAATTAAACGATATCCTTGAAGTGATGTATACAAAATAATTACAAAGAAAATAATTGCTGTATCAATAACTGCAGCCATCGGTACTTCAAAATGAACGTTTAAGTTTATTCCCATCATATTTATTAGTAGTTCAAGGAATAGTTTTGAAAGAACGCTACCGATCGCAATACCGATTACTAATGACATTAATCCCATTAACATATTTTCATAAAAGAGCATTTTACCAATCTGTCTTTTACGAATACCTAATAAGGAATATAGTCCAACTTCTTTTTTACGCTTTCGCGTAAAGAAACCGTTCGAATATATAATGAACACCGCTACGAAAATAATTAGCATGACACTTGAAACTTGGAACGCTCCGCTAATTTTTTTAGAAGCTTCCGCTGCTTTTTCCATTTGTGAATTGTACTGCAACGCCTTAAATGTAAAATAAATGACGATGCTAAATATCATAGATGCAAAATATACAAAGTAGTCTTTAAAATTCCGCTGTATGTTGCGGAGGGCAATGCTAGATAAGGTCATCAGCCATACCTCCAGAAATGGAAGACATYACATCAACGACCTTTTGGAAGAACTGTTTACGTGTTAATTCACCGCGGTGCAATTCTTTATATARYTCACCATCTTTAATGAAAATAACTCGTTTACAATAACTCGCCGCGAACGCATCATGCGTTACCATTAAAATTGTAGAATTATCATACTCATTTAACGACTTCATACTTTCTAGTAAATCTGTTGCCGATTTTGAATCAAGTGCTCCTGTTGGCTCGTCTCCGAAAATCATACTAGGATTTGTAACGATCGCACGCGATGCCGCGCACCGCTGCTTCTGTCCACCAGACACTTGATATGGGAACTGGCTTAAAATATGATCAATACCGAATTTCTTCGAGATTTCAAGAACACGGCGATCAATTTCACTTGCCTTCACCTTTGATAACGCAAGTGGTAAAGCAATATTCTCTTTCACCGTTAACGTATCTAATAAGTTATAATCTTGGAAAATGAACCCTAAATGATCACGGCGGAATAACGCTAGCTTATCATCGTTCATCTTCACGATGTCTTTTCCATCAATTAAAATCTCACCGTTCGTCGCATTATCAATTGTAGAAAGAACATTTAAAAGAGTCGTCTTACCCGAACCAGAAGGTCCCATAATTCCAACGAACTCACCTTCTTTTACTTGTAAGTTAATACCTTTTAAAGCTGCAAATTTATTACCACCTGTGTCATACACTTTTTCAATATTTTTTGCTTCTAACACTGTTTTCATCTCGACATCCCTCATTTCTTCTATTCTCTATTTTCAACTATATACACTCTCTACTCTTGCCACTATCGATGTTTCTTACACAAACATGACAGTTACGTAAGGCACATAAGCAAAGGAATCAGAATTTAATCTAATGAACTAAAGTACTTTGTTACTATAACATTGGGATATCATGCCATCCATTCATTCTCCTTACAGGAACATTACAATTTTGTAAGGTTAAAAATGCCCCCACAAAGTTGTGCATGAAATGTCGGATGGAGCTATTTCGTTCCTGATATTCTATATACAAAGGAGGTCATATAATGGATTCACTTAAAAATATGAATGCGGCAATGCAGTATATTGAAGACAACCTTACACACGAAATTGATTTTAAAGAAGTCGCAAAAATAGCTTTCTGCTCCGAATATCATTTCAAAAGAATGTTTTCTTTTCTAGCTGGCATATCACTATCAGAATATATTCGCTGTAGACGTCTTACCCTTGCTGCCTTTGAACTAAAAGATAGCAATGCAAAAGTCATTGATGTCGCTATAAAATATGGATACAACTCACCAGATTCATTTACACGTGCATTTCAAAATTTGCACGGAATAACGCCTTCAGAAGCTCGAAGTACAATTCGTTCTTTGAAGGCTTATTCACCAATGATCTTCCAACTATCCATTCAAGGAGGAAATGAAATGAACTATCGAATTGAAGAAAAAGAGCCATTTCAAATCATTGGCATACAAAAACGAGTACCGATTGTTTTTAACGGTGTAAACAAAGAAATTGCTTCTATGTGGAAAAGTTTAACCCCACAGTCCATTCAAACATTAAAGATGCTTTCAAATGTGAACCCAAATGGAATCATTAGTGCCTCTACTAACTTTTCTGAAGGAAGAATGGAAGAAAAAGGCGAACTCGATCACTATATTGGAGTAGCCACAACGAAAGATTGCCCAGAGCAATTTGCGCAACTTGAAGTCGCTGCTTCAACATGGGCTATATTTGAAGCTGTCGGTCCATTTCCTGATGCATTACAAAATGTRTGGGGRCGTATTTATTCCGAATGGTTCCCTTCTTCRAACTATGAAYTAGCRGAAGGACCGGAAATATTGTGGAATGAAAGTAAAGAGATATCCTCGCCGAATTTTAGAAGCGAGATATGGGTACCTGTTTTGAAAAAGTAATATAAAGGTCTAAACTGTTTCAAAATAAAGAAGCTGCTCTTCCTCTTTAAAGGAAAAGCAGCTTTTTATTTTATCCCGCATTAACGGGCAGTAARACTCCCACCTCAAAATTCRGSTGRAGCAAAGAAGKTAGGTGGGAGATCAACTGCCCGTAAACGCCCGATTGGTGMRGGCTAATAATCAGTGGTGGATGAACAAAACCCCCACTGATTAAAGTTTCACTTTATACTTCTTCTCGACTCGTTCTTATACAAGAAAATAGTAATAATCGTAAGCACTATAACAACTCCAAAAGTAAATACTCTGTAGTTCGAGATAGTAGCAGTACCGATTAACAAGGCAGGTATAACAGCCATAATTAAGCCACCGAACATACCGACAAACGATCCTATACTTTGTTTTACTACTTGAGTTTCTGATACCCAATCATAATAACCAAATCGATTATTAATAAAAATCCCCCATACTGCCGAAAATAATGCATATGTTATCGGTGTTATTACGATGAAAAGAGAACTCCAAACATCTAGTTTTAACCCTATTATCAGTAATACAGCACTAATAAGTGCTGCAGGTATACTTAATGAAAGATTCATAAGAATTTTACTGTCATAAATCATCTTTGGCGCTATAGGCAACGACTTAATAATCCATACATTTTTTCCTTCTAAAGACAATGACACACATGTTGTACACGTCATCGAAATCGCTGCTGAAATAGCAAATGGAGCAATCTTTTGCAACAGAGGCTCAATTCCAGGATACGCTATTAATTGACTTGGCCCTACTACAACTATAGCTAGTGCGAAAGCTAGCGCCATCACAACTCCCATTCCGCTATTTACCACATACACTGTAGAAGAAAAGAAACGCTTCAGTTCTTTTTTATACAATGCGGCCAATACACTTTCTTTTCTCATGCTATGAATCTCATAATTTGAAAGCATATGATAAGTGGTAATCTCTGTATTTATTTGCTTATATTTTAACGAAAGGATTTTTACAAAAAGATAATACCAAATAACCGATATCCCAACAAACAGGATGAAAGCTACAATATCAGCATGAACAATTGCTTTTTGAAACATGTTAGCTAATGGATACACTTTAGTTAGTTGCTCTGAAATAATTGCACCTATTCCGTTCATATCATTAAGACTATATTGAGCATTTCCGCTTTTTAGCATAAAGAAACCGAATGTAATAATTACTATAAAACTTAAAATCGTAGTTATTTTATTCGTATTTTTAAATTTAGAAGCGATTGCCGTAATAGCAGCTCCAAAAATCGCTGCTATTGTTGTTGGAATTAAAGATGCTATAAACATACTGATGAACCACATAAAGTAAAAAGAAACTGATGGCCTCTCATGTATGCCATAAACAACTCCCATTGGTAGCATGATTATGATTGAAAAGATCGTATTCAGCAAATATAAATACAAAAACCTACTTGTAATAACCGTACTTACACGAATCGGTAATGACATTAAAAGATCGTAATCCTTAAAAGCAAAAATCTCTCCATTTGCCTTAAATATAGTGAAAAACAACGTCAATACACTGCTAATAACTAGTGCATAAACTGGGATAATTTCACTTATTCCCAAGTTCACCAATCCATATGCCGAGGCCCCACAATATAGCATTAACATGACACCAACTAAGGCAATAGATGCTGACAGTAAAATCTTATTCTGCTTCTTCTTTTTATCTTTTTCGTATTGAAAAGTATTTAAACCAAGCTGCGTTATCAAGCGGATTTTTAAAAGACCTAGACTACTAATATTCATTAGCAAGCTCCTTCATAAAGAGCTCTTCCAATGATCCTTCCTTTATTAAAGAACTCACTTCCCCTGAAAGTGCTAATTTCCCTCTATTAATCATCGCTATTTTATTACATAACTTCTCCGCCACATCTAAAACATGCGTAGAAAAGAAAATCGCACTTCCCTTTTCACAAAGCTCCTTCATAATACCTTTCAACACTACAGCAGCCTTTGGATCAAGACCAACGAAAGGTTCATCTAAAACTAATAATTTCGGTTTATGCAAAACCGCTGATATAATCGCCACTTTTTGTTTCATACCATGTGAATAAGAAGATATTAAATCACCTAGGTACGGTGTAATCTCAAAAGCATCCCCATACTTCTGTATCTGTTCTTCCCGATCCTTCGCAGACACCTTAAACACATCCGCAACAAAGTTTAAATATTGAACTCCTGTTAATTGCTCATATAAATCTGGATTATCGGGAATATACGCCATTACTCTCTTACATGCAATCGGATCCTTTTTTACTGAATGTCCATCAACAAAAATTTCACCCTCTTCAAAATCTATAACTCCTACTAACGACTTAATTGTTGTACTTTTCCCCGCACCGTTATGTCCAATAAATCCAAAGATATCTCCTGCTTGAACAGTAATATTTAAATGATCTACTGCTTTTTTGCCACCTTTGTATGTCTTGCTAAAATTTATAATTTCTAACATGTGATTTCCCCCAAACTATATTTTTAACTGAATTTTCAGACCTAAAAGTGAAAAATTTACTCAGCGAGCTTTTTCGTTATCCCCACTGAGTATTAAAATTTCTTAACACATAGAAACTATAAATATAAAATTTGACTAGTACAGTTCAATCCCTTATTGCTCACAATTGCATTTCTTTTTTATATAAAACGTAAGAATATAAATTTGTTATGAGGACAGCAACTACTATAATCCCTAGCATCATATAAGATCTCCAATCAGCTGGAGCGAAAACACTTATAATCATAATGAGTCCTAAAGCTACAAATACTTTTCCACTAAATCGATGTGTTTTCCGCCATACTTCTTCATTACTTAACGTCCAAGGATTACGCATCCCAACGAAAAAGTTAGGCTTACACTGCGGTAAATAATTACCCATCACTAAAAATAAAACACCAACTAATAATTCTGGAACTCGATTAATGAATAAATTATATCCTAGTCCACTTGTAATAATATCTATATTTCCTACAAATAGTAGCAATAGTATCCCGTTATTCATCATCATAAAAGCTTTAGAAAATTTCTCGTAATTTGCTTTCCTTGGATCAATCTYTGGTATCACATTTAGAAATACATATAACGCAATCATAATTCCAACCATAGAAATCATTCCATATAATTTAGAAGAATAACCATCTACCTTACCACCACTCCAATGTGTCGCGATTGTATCCGGCAAATGTGGCCAAGCAAACGCCCAAGCTATACAAGTTATAAGAATTAATATAATTGCAAAAAGATGCTTTTTCATTTCCCCTCTTCCCCCTTATTCGTAAACGTAAACACCCAAGTCAATAAATCTTGAAATACAGTTGTGTTTAAAGAGTACATAACGAATTGTCCTCTTTTTTCATCTTGGATAAGTTCAGCATTTTTAAGTGCATTTAAATGATGAGAAATACTTGGCTTTGTCATGTTGAACTGTTCAGCAATTTCCCCAGCTGTTAAATCGCCTTCTTTTAATAAATCTAAAATTTTTCGCCTTGTTGGGTCTGCTAATGCCTTGAATGCTTGATTCAATGTCTTTCTTCCTTCCGATAATTAGACATTTAGATATTTATCTAAATATTAAATTAAAAACCAGTAATTGTCAATTATATCCGTAGCCTTTTTACTTTTTCCACTTTTGACCTATACTGTTTACTATATAAATAAGCCACAGCTATGCTAAACAAACAGGAAAACCTATTCATTTGATTTCTTTGTTTTTACGCACGGGGCAAAAAAGGCTCTGACCGCTCCTATGCATGGCTGGATCCTCTCTCCCCTAAAAAGACAGGTTCTATGTCGTTTTTAAAATCTTTATATTTATATAGCTCTCATTTCAACATAATGAAAAGACTTGAAACACATGATACACTATAGCTACAATTGTTTTTTTTAGGAGGAATATACATATGTACAAAATCTTAATCGTTGAAGACGATCCAAATATTTCATCATTACTGCAATCTCACATTCAAAAGTACGGTTACGACGCTGTTGTTACTGARAACTTYGATGATATTATGGAATCRTTTAACGCWGTGAAACCACATCTTGTTTTACTTGATGTAAACTTACCRAAATTCGATGGWTTCTACTGGTGCCGTCAGATTCGCCATGAATCTACTTGTCCAATTATTTTCATTTCAGCGCGTGCAGGTGAAATGGAGCAAATTATGGCGATTGAAAGCGGTGCGGACGATTATATTACGAAACCGTTCCACTACGACGTTGTAATGGCAAAAATTAAAGGTCAATTACGCCGTATTTACGGTGATTATGCACCAAATATTTCTGAGCGTATCGTTGAAGTAGAAGGGCTTAAATTATTCCCTGAGCGTCCAGAAATTCATTTCGGCGCTGAGCAAGTTCTTTTAACGAAGAAAGAGGCAATTTTAGCAGAAATGCTATTATCTAAATTCCCACGTACAGCGAGTCGTGAAGATTTACTAGCAGCTCTTTGGGACGACGAAAGCTTCGTTGAGGAAAATACATTAAACGTAAACATTACGCGTCTTCGTAAAAAGTTCAATGAGCTTGGTATTGAAAATGCTATTGAAACAGTACGTGGACTTGGGTATCGTTTTAACACAACTTGGAGTGAATAAGCATGAAGCTATTTTTACGTGATCATTTTGCATTTTTTCTACTATATGTATTAAACTTCGGAATCATTTTCGTTCTCTATGATGCAGTAGATGGATTTCAAAATAATAAGTTTTACTTCATCGTTTTAAGTTTGTACTTATTCATCTGCTTCCTCGCTTATCGTTACGTTCGTAACCGTAGAATGTATCACAGATTAAGTGAACCACCAGAGAAAMTGGAAGACGCGTTTATTGAAAGAGCGACCGCTCCTATGCCTCACGGTGTAAACGAGCTCGTTCGTACGCAATATCGTCTATTCCAAAAAGACCTACAAACATTTGAAGTAAAACAGCAAGAACACCAATTATTTATTAACCATTGGGTACATCAAATGAAAACACCCGTTTCTATCATGCAACTTATGGTGCTAGAAATGGAAGATGAACATTTAATCCCGAAATTCAAAAAAGAGTTAGAGCGACTAAATCAAGGACTCGATATGGCTTTATACATGGCAAGGTTGAATAATTTCCATGAAGATTTCCATGTTGAGACGATTTCATTAAAAGATGCTGTAACAAAAAATATTAACGGATTGAAAGAATTATTCATTCGAAACGGGGTCTTCCCTGTTTTAGAAGTTCATTCAGATTTAAAAGTTGCTTCTGATGCGAAATGGCTAAAGTTCATCATTTATCAG
>NZ_JBFTMA010000144.1:0-9090 GCF_056396725.1 Bacillus sp. 05T31 | reverse complement strand
ATGTTACTTGCACTGCCATTGCCGATGGTTCCAATTCAAATTTTATGGGTGAACTTAGTTACTGACGGTTTACCAGCGATGGCATTAGGTTTGGATAAGGCTGAAGGAGATGTGATGAAGAGAACACCACGCCATCCGAAAGAAGGGGTGTTCGCTAGAGGGCTTGCGTGGAAAATTATAAGTCGTGGTTTTCTAATCGGAGCAGTGACATTAGTAGCGTTTATTATTGCATTTAACCAGCATCCGAATGAATTGAAGTATGCACAAACGGTAGCCTTCGCAACATTAGTACTGGCTCAGCTTATTCATGTATTTGATTGTCGTAGTGAACATTCTATATTTCACCGCAACCCGTTTGGAAATATATATTTAGTAGGGGCGGTTATTATTTCTTTACTGTTAATGCTTGTAGTTATATATTATCCACCATTACAGCCGATTTTTAGCACAATGCCGATACAAGCACGAGATTGGTTGTTAATTGGAGGATTATCATCTATTCCGACCTTCTTATTAGTAGGATCCTTATTAACAAGAAAAAAGGAGAAAAAGAAAAAGCCGCTGTTATATAAGAAGGGATTAAACTTGAAATAGTCAATGATATGAAAATATGATATAATTTACAGAAGGTAGTAGAGTCGCATCTCTATTGCCTTTTTCATTGAGTTATTTCATGGCTTGGATGTGATAAAGATGATTTGTAGTATGACAGGATTTGGAAGATCGAAGGTAGAGAACGATACTTTTCAAATAACAGTAGAAATGAAGTCGGTGAACCATCGTTTTTTAGAAATGAGTATTCGGCTTCCGAAGCAAATGATGGCGTTTGAAGACAAGATTCGTAAAATAATTGCAAAGCAAGTTCGCCGTGGACGTATTGAAGTGTCTATTAGTATAACAGGYGAAGGGCTTGTTGAAAGAAAATTAACTGTGAATTGGGAACTTCTCAAGCAGTACCAATCCATTATGGAAGATATAAAAGGGAAATTTCAATTACAAGATTCTATTACACTCGGGCAACTAATGKGAATGCCAGAAGTAACGGCAGTTGAAGAAATAGAAAATGTAAATGAACAATTTGAAACCGGTTTATATGAAGCTGTTCGCCAAGCTGCTCATATGTTGAAAACGATGAGAGATGGCGAAGGAGAACGATTACATAAAGATATAGCATATCGTTTGCAAGAGATCCATAATTGTGTAAATGCAATTATTCCACATGCACCAATTGTTACACAAAAATATCGTGAACGATTAGAAAATCGCTTAAAAGAATTACATAATCAAGATTTAGATGAACAACGATTGTTGACAGAAGTAGCAATATTTGCAGAGCGTTCAGATATTCACGAAGAATTAGTTCGATTACAAAGTCATTTAGATCAATTTCGTGAAGCACTGCAAATTACAGAGCCTGTTGGAAGGAAAATGGACTTCATCGTGCAAGAGATGCATAGGGAAGTTAATACGATAGGTTCTAAGGCAAATGACTTAACAATTTCAAAATATGTCGTAGAAATGAAAAATAACCTTGAAAAAATTCGTGAACAAGTACAAAATATTGAGTAGCTTTCAAAAAATATATAAAGTTATACGTGGTGGAGAAATCGGATAGACTTACTAGGAGGCGCAAACTATGGCCATGCGGTTTTTAAATATTGGATACGGAAATATTGTATCTGCTCATCGAATTATTGCTATTGTAAGTCCGGAGTCAGCTCCTATTAAACGGACAGTACAGGAAGCGCGTGAACATAATGCTTTGCTTGATGCTACGTATGGGAGAAAAACAAGGGCGGTTATTGTTATGGATGATGGGCATGTAGTATTAAGTCCAATTCAGCCAGAGACGATTGCACATCGTTTGAATAATAAAGAAGATTTAAGTGAGGAAGGGTAGGTTTTACATATTTATGAGAAGTAGAAGAGGATTGCTCATCGTTCTTTCGGGACCTTCTGGTGTCGGGAAAGGAACGGTTCGAAAAGAGCTGTTTAGCCATGAAGACACACGTTTTCAGTACTCTATTTCAGTAACGACACGTAAACCGCGTGAAGGTGAAGTAGATGGTGTGGATTATTTCTTTAAAGAGAGAGAAGAATTTGAAGAAATGATTCGTAATGAAAAGTTACTTGAATGGGCTGAGTTCGTTGGTAATTATTACGGAACACCGATTGATTATGTTGAAAAAACGTTACAAGAAGGAAAAGATGTGTTCTTAGAAATTGAAGTGCAAGGAGCAATTCAAGTTAAGAAAGCCTTCCCAGCAGGTGTATTTATTTTCTTAGCACCTCCAAGTTTATCTGAACTAAAGAACCGAATTGTCGGCCGTGGTACAGAAACTGAAGATGTTATTGAAAATCGTTTAACTGTAGCGAAAGAAGAAATCGAAATGATGGACGCTTATGACTATGTTGTAGAAAACGATCAAGTTGAATTAGCTTGCGACCGAATTAAAGCAATTGTGGTTGGTGAACATTGCCGCCGCGAAAGAGTGGCAAAATACTATAAAGAAATGACGGAGGGTCTATAATTATGTTAAATCCATCAATTGACTCATTATTAACAAAAATCGATTCTAAATATACACTTGTAACAGTAGCTGCAAAGCGTGCACGTGAAATGCAAATTGCTGACAACTGTGTTATTGAAAAGCCTGTTTCTTATAAATGTGTAGGTAAAGCATTAGAAGAAATCGATTTAGAAGTATTAAAATATATACCAAGCGATGACTCAATAATTGATTAAGACATTCTTTTCGACAAATTAAAACATAGACTTTATAATTTTCTATGTAACGGTAACAACCTATTTACAAGTAGGTTGTTATTTTTTTACGATAGGGATGAAAAGGAATCGAAAAAGACGGAACGAAATACTGGTACTGACGAGCTGAAAATTCTATTTCAGTAGAATAAGTTTGAAAAAGAAAGAGGACGAGTCATATGCTAAAAGGGAAAAAGATACTTCTATGTGTAACAGGAGGCATTGCAGTTTTTAARGCGGCTGCGTTAACAAGTAAATTGACACAAGCTGGCGCTCTTGTAAAAGTAATGATGAGTGAGTCGGCAATGAAGTTTGTTACGCCTCTTACATTTCAAGCACTTTCTCGCCATGATGTATATACGGATACGTTTGATGAGAGAGACTCCGCTGTTATTGCTCATATTGATTTAGCGGATTGGGCAGATGTTGTACTTGTTGCACCTGCTACAGCTAATTGCATTGGAAAGTTAGCTGGCGGTATTGCTGATGATATGATTACAACTACTTTGTTAGCTACTATAGCTCCAGTGTGGATTGCACCTGCTATGAATGTGCATATGTATGAAAATAAAATTGTTCAAAAAAACATGATGAYGTTAAAAACATTAGGATATACATTTATTGAGCCTGGGGAAGGTTTTTTAGCATGTGGTTATGTAGCAAAAGGAAGACTGGAAGAACCTGAAGCAATTATTGGACGATTAGAAGAGGCTTTCTCGGAACAACAACCATTGCAAGGAAAACGAATATTAATAACAGCTGGACCGACACGTGAAAAGGTTGATCCGGTTCGTTTTATGACGAATTTTTCTTCTGGAAAGATGGGGTATGCGATCGCAGAAGTTGCAGCAGGCTTAGGTGCTGATGTCATACTTGTGTCAGGACCGACAGCATTAGAGTCACCATTACATGTCACAACAATACAAGTAGAATCTGCACAAGATATGTTAGAGGCAGTCCTTCAGCATTATCAGAGTGTGGATGTTGTCATCAAAACAGCAGCCGTTGCAGATTACCGTCCGAAATATGTTCATGATAATAAAATGAAAAAGAAAAATGGCGATGCTGTAATTGAATTAGAAAGAACAGTGGATATTTTAAAAACGTTAGGTGAGAAGAAAGACCGACAGTTACTTATCGGTTTCGCAGCTGAAACGACAAACATAGAGGAATACGCAACGAGAAAATTACGTGAGAAAAATGCAAATATGATTGTTGCGAATGACGTGAAAGCGCAAGGAGCTGGGTTTGGTACGGATACAAATATTGTGACAATGTATAGAAAAGATGGAGAAATCATTGAGCTGCCACTTTTAACGAAGAAAGAAGTGGCTCGTGAAATATTAAAGCAAATAGAAATGATGTTAGAAGATGATTATGTATGAAGTTTGCAAGTGTAATTGTTGATGTACCTGCACGTCAAACAGATCGACCGTTTGATTATATTATCCCTAAAAAATGGGAAGATATCGTGCAAACAGGAATGCGTGTAGTAGTCCCATTCGGTCCGAGGAAATTGCAAGGTTTTATTATTGGCATAAAGGATTCGGTTGAACTAGAAAGTAAAAAGTTAAAAGCGTTGTATGAAATATTAGATGTCACTCCGGTTTTAAATGATGAATTATTAAAACTTGGGTATTGGCTTACAAGTGAAACGTTATGTTATATGATTTCAGCTTTTCAGGTGATGCTTCCGACGGCGATTAAAGCAACATATAAAAAGCGTCTGCAACTTCGTAACCGAGAAGGAGTAACACCAGAAATTCTTTCTTTATTTCAAGGGAAGGAAACGATAGATTGGGAAGTTATCGAAGCACAGCCGCACCTATATCGCACTATTCAACAAGAAATTAAAAATGGTACGACTGAAGTGGTTTATCAAGTAAAGGATAAAGTGCAGAAGAAGAAACAAAGAGTAGTTCAACCGGAGTTGCCGGCAGATAAATTGGAATTAGCAGCATTTGAACTGAAAAGTAAAAAACAACAAGATGTACTCTATTATTTTGTAGAAAACTACAAAAGTGTACCGTTAAAAAATTTAACAGAAGAATTACAAATAACAGATGCTCCAATAAAAGCACTTGTTAAAAAGGGTCTAATCTCAGAAAAGTATGTAGAGGTATACCGGAGTCCGTATGACGATGATGATTTTGAACAAACGAAACCATTTCCGCTTACTGAGGAACAAAAACAAGTAATTACACCGATTTTGTCATCAATTACAAATGAAACTTACAATCCATTTTTACTATATGGTGTTACAGGAAGTGGTAAGACTGAAGTGTATTTACAATCTATAGCAGCGGTGCTCGAGAAAGGAAAAGAAGCAATTGTGCTTGTTCCTGAAATTGCGCTAACGCCCCAGATGGTAGATCGCTTTAAAGGTAGGTTCGGTTCGCAAGTTGCAGTTCTTCACAGTGCGCTTTCTGTTGGCGAGAAATATGATGAATGGCGAAAGATATTAAGAAAAGAAGTGAAAGTTGTAGTTGGTGCGCGTTCAGCTAGTTTTGCTCCATTCGAAAATTTAGGAATCATTATTATTGATGAAGAGCATGAATCAAGTTATAAGCAAGAGGATAACCCAAAGTATCATGCAAGAGATGTAGCGGTATGGAGAGGACAATACCATAAGTGTCCAATCGTTCTCGGAAGTGCAACGCCGACACTTGAATCGTTTGCTAGAGCGAAAAAAGGTGTCTATGGGTTGCTTACAATGGAAAAACGTATGAACAAACAAGCTTTGCCGACTGTAGAAATTGTTGATATGCGTGAAGAGCTTCGTGATGGAAATCGCTCAATGTTTTCAAAGGCACTGCATGAAAAAATAGCAGATCGATTAGAAAAGAAAGAACAAATGGTTCTCTTTTTAAATAGAAGGGGTCATTCTACGTTTGTGATGTGTCGTGATTGTGGGTATGTCGTACAATGTCCGCATTGTGATATTTCGTTGACATATCACAAAATGAACCATCGTTTAAAGTGTCATTATTGTAGTCATGAGGAAAATATGCCAACGGAGTGTCCTGCTTGTAATAGTACGTATATTCGTTTCTTTGGTACAGGGACGCAAAAGGTTGAAGAAGAAATCACAAAACTATTCCCTGAGGCGCGGGTCATTCGAATGGATGTGGATACAACAAGCCGTAAAGGAATGCATGAAAAATTATTAAAGGCGTTTGGTGAAGAGAAAGCAGATATATTACTTGGAACACAAATGATTGCAAAAGGGCTTGATTTTCCGAAGGTGACGCTTGTTGGCGTTTTAACGGCGGATACGATGCTTCATCTACCTGATTTTCGGGCGAGTGAAAAGACGTATCAGCTATTGACACAAGTGAGTGGACGTGCAGGAAGACATGAATTGCCAGGTGAAGTTGTAATTCAAACGTATACGCCGGAACATTACAGTGTAGAATTAGCAAAGAATCAACAATATGATGTATTTTATGAGCACGAAATGCAAATGAGGCAAATGAGACAATATCCGCCATATTACTACGTTGTACTTGTAACTGTATCTCATCCGGAGTTATTAAAGGCAGTCCAAGTGACGGAAAAAATTGTCGGTCATTTACGAACGCATTGTTCAAGGCAAACAATGGTGTTAGGGCCGGTTGCTTCAGCAATTCCAAGGATAAAAGATAGATATCGTTACCAATGCATGATAAAATACAAACGGGAACCAAACTTAAAGAACGTGCTCAAAATGGTAAATGAACATTATCAAGCAGAAATGCAAAAAGAGCTACAAATCTCAATTGATTTTAATCCAACAATGTTAATGTAGCGGAGGGAAATATGGCAGTTTTAGAAATTGTAAAGCATCCAAATGAAGTGTTAGAAACACCATGCGAAAGAGTAATTAACTTTGATAAAAAGTTAGTGAAATTGTTAAAAGATATGCATGAAACAATGTTAATTGCAGACGGAGTTGGTCTAGCTGCGCCACAAGTGGGTGTAAGCTTGCAAGTTGCTGTTGTTGATATAGGTGATGATACGGGTAAAATTGAATTAATTAATCCTGTTATTTTAGAAAAACGTGGTGAACAAGTAGGTCCCGAAGGCTGCTTAAGCTTTCCGGGACTTTATGGTGAAGTGGAGCGTGCAGATTACATTAAAGTACGTGCACAAAATCGTCGCGGTAAAATATTTTTATTAGAAGCGGATGACTTCTTAGCGCGTGCAATTCAGCATGAAATCGATCATTTACACGGTGTTTTATTTACATCTAAAGTGAAAAGGTATTATGAAGCAGGCGAATTAGAATAGGTTTAAAAGGAGCGGTTTTTGAATGATGAAAGTAGTATTTATGGGGACACCGGACTTTTCTGTGCCGGTGCTTCGTCGTCTTATCGAGGACGGATATGACGTAGTTGGTGTTGTAACGCAACCTGATCGTCCAGTTGGTAGAAAAAAGGTTTTAACACCTACTCCTGTTAAAATAGAAGCGGAGAAACATGGTATTCCAGTAGTACAGCCGTTAAAAATTCGTGAAAAAGACGAATATGAAAAAGTATTAGCACTAGAGCCAGACTTAATTGTAACAGCAGCATTTGGACAAATCGTACCGAATGAAATTTTAGAAGCGCCAAAGTATGGATGTATTAATGTCCACGCATCATTACTTCCAGAACTTCGCGGTGGTGCACCAATTCATTATGCGATCATGGAAGGTAAAGAGAAAACAGGTATTACAATTATGTATATGGTAGAAAAATTAGATGCGGGCGATATATTAACGCAAGTAGAAGTAGAAATTGAAGAGCGTGAAACAACAGGTTCATTATTTGATAAGTTAAGCGAAGCAGGAGCACACCTTTTATCTAAAACGGTTCCTTTACTAATTCAGGGTAAACTAGAACCAATTAAACAAAGTGAAGCTGAAGTGACGTTTGCATATAATATAAAACGTGAGCAAGAGATAATTGATTGGACAAAAACAGGTGAAGAAGTATACAATCACATTCGCGGATTGAATCCATGGCCAGTTGCTTATACGACTTTGGCAGGACAAGTTATTAAAGTATGGTGGGGAGAGAAGGTCTCTATTACAGAGAATGCTGAACCAGGTACAATAGTAGCTCTTGAAGAAGATGGATTTGTTGTTGCAACAGGGAACGAGACAGGTGTTAAAATCACTGAATTGCAACCATCTGGTAAAAAGCGTATGAGTTGTTCACAAGAAAAAAATACAATTGACAGAAAAGATATTGGTTTATTAACTGAAATGGTATATGGAACAATTCAACGTCGTGACACACTAGATTATTATTTACAACCATTTTTAAGAAAAAAGGTTGAAGCGTGGGTAAGAGTGTTGCTTCGCCTATCTCTATATCAAATGCTATATTTAGACCGAGTTCCAGAAAGAGCGGCTATTCATGAAGCAGTTGAGATTGCAAAGCGTCGTGGGCATAAAGGGATTTCAGGCATGGTGAACGGAGTATTGCGTTCAATTCAGCGAGAAGGTGTACCTTCGTTAGAAGAAATCGAAAATCCAGTAGAACGACTTGCGATTGCAACGAGTCATCCAATGTGGCTTGTACAAGAATGGGCATCCGAATATGGTTTAGAGACAGCAGAGAAAATGTGTGAAGTAAATATGTTGCCACCTGTACCAACAGCACGTGTAAATGTTGATAAAGTAACGGTAGAAGAAGCGGTTGCGTTATTAGCTGATGAGGGWATAGAAGCAAAACGTGGCGAATTGTCAGAGGATGCAATTCAAATTGAAAGAGGAAATGTCGCACATACAGAAGCGTTCAAAAAAGGTTTCCTTTCTATTCAAGATGAAAGCTCAATGCTTGTAGCACGTGCTTTAGAACCGAATAAAGGAGATGCAGTTCTAGATAGTTGTGCTGCTCCTGGCGGAAAAACAACTCATATTGCAGAGCGTTTGGACGGAACTGGTAAGGTAATGTCGCTTGATTTACACGCACATAAAGTACGTTTAATTGAACAACAGGCGAAGAGACTTGGTTTAGAAAATATAGAAACGATGGCTTTAGATGCTAGAAAAGTTCAAGAGCATTTTGCAAATGAATCTTTTGACAAAATATTAGTAGATGCACCATGTTCTGGATTTGGTGTTATTAGACGTAAACCTGATATTAAGTTAGGTAAAGATAAGGGCGATAGTGAAAGGTTATCAACGATTCAACTTGCGATACTAGAAAAAATAGCACCATTGTTAAAACAAGGTGGTCGCCTTGTTTATAGTACGTGCACAATTGAAAAAATAGAAAATGAACAAGTAATAAAGCAATTTTTACAAGAGCATCCTGAATTTGAATGGGATACTACGATAAAAGATCGCATGCCAGAAA
>NZ_JBFTMA010000143.1:0-8077 GCF_056396725.1 Bacillus sp. 05T31 | reverse complement strand
GGTATGTACTGTATCATTAGTAATTAGTGCTGAAATTCAAGCTTATATTCAACAAAATAAATATGCGATTAATGAGCAACGTATCGCAGGAAGTACGATTAAAGCATCTGATGAACGGTGGAAAAGTGAGCTAATCACATTTGGGGGAATTTTAGACGAAGAAATAACACGACCATTGAAACTGGAACAGTTACAAGCGAGTTTCTATCTAGCTACAATGAAAAGGGCTGCTAACTTTTCTGTTCCTGGTGCAGGTAAGACTGCTATGATGTATGGAGCGTTTGCTTATCTAAGTAGTAAAAAAATTAGAAAGGCGAGACGATTATTAGTTGTCTCACCAATCAATGCCTTTGAGGCTTGGCGCACAGAATATACTGAGGTGTTTGGGGAAAAACGCTATTTAAACTATATGAATTTAAAAGATAATAAATACCGGAATATTGGAAATATTCGAGTGGATTGGGGGAAAAGTGACATAATCGTTATCAATTATGAAGCGTTAGAAGGAAAACTAACCATTTTAAATGAACTAATCGATGAGTATACTATGATTGTATGTGACGAGGTCCACCGTGTAAAAGGGGTGGGGGGAAGAAGAGCTATGGCCGCTTTAAATTTAGGGCCAAAAGCTCAATATCGTTATGTTTTGACAGGGACCCCTATACCCAATAGCTATAAAGATATCTACAACTTTTTACACTTACTGTATGATAAAGAATATGATTCTTTCTTTCGCTGGGAAGTAAGTGATCTAGAGAACCCTGAAGTGGATGAGATAAATAACCGTATTCAGCCCTTCTTTTGGCGAACTAATAAATACGATTTAAAAGTACCAAAAGCAGATCCAGACAAATTGATTGTTGTTGAACCTAGTGAAAGGCAAAAACAATTAGTTCAAACGATATATGAAAATGAAGGCAATATATTAGCGCTGTATTTACGACTATTGCAAGCATCTACAAACCCTGCTTTATTGCTAGATAAAATTGAATATCAAGATTTAGGTCTTTTAGATGATGAATTTGATTTGACACAAGTTAATGCTTTAAATGATGAAGAAAGAGAAATAGCAAGAAGAAGAGCCTATCAACAATTACAAGTAGATATAATTCCATCTGCAAAATTTGAAAAAGGAATTCAACTAATCATGGATTTAGTTGATAACGGAAAAAAAGTAATCGTATGGGGAATGTTTGTAAAAACTATGCAGAAGATTAAACAGGTATTACAACAAAAAGGTGTATCTGTAAATTTAGTTTATGGGGGAACACCAAAGGATGAACGTGTGAAATTGATTAATGATTTTCGTGATGGTGATGTGGAAGTGATGATTTCCAATCCGAATACCTTAGGAGAATCTATTTCGTTACATCAAACTGTTCATGATGCTATCTATTTTGAATACAACTTTAACCTAACATTTATGTTACAATCCAGAGATCGTATCCATCGACTAGGATTAAAAGATGATCAATACACACGCTATTACTATCTAATGACGGAAGGCGATAGAGCTCATGGTGGATTTATTGATCAGGCGATATATAAACGATTGAAAGAAAAAGAACAAGTAATGCTTGATGCTATTGATGGTGAATTGCTGATTCCAGAGGTAACAGATGATTACTTAAATGATGTGAAAAATATTATTCAAAATTAAGCCGAACCGAATACAATTAATTTCGGAAATGAATTTTCCAAAAATGCTTGAGAGTATAAAATGTTTTGTATAAATGAATAAGAAGACAAGGAAGTAAGAATTTATTGTCTGGAATTAAAGTCATCATGACACATTATAGAATATAGGTCTTCCGTATGAATCAGTTTACGATAAAGCTTGTTGAGGAACTTGATAAATAGATTTTAAGTGAATGGATTGTTTAGCTGAAAAGTACGAGTAGACATTCACATGAAATACCAGTTTCTAACTGATGAAGAGGCTGATATTATCAGGTTTGTCTGGTTTTTTTAATGGATCTTTTTTATAAAATTAAACCCACTCATTTTGATTAGTTCTTTCTAAACGAGTGGGTTTATTCAATTGGTTAACTTTGAACTATTTAAAAGCCTACATAGTTTTTTTTTAATTTACTTGAATATAGTTAAAATTGGATACTAAGAATAATTCAGGTTATTCTTCTGCATTTAAACATTTGGTATATTCATGTTCTTGATTACAGGTCGTAATAGCCGTTCGCCTTTTATATTCATTTCAATCACTCACAATTTAATGACGATACCTCTTTATATTTTATTATGAAATATTGAAAATACTCATAAAAATAACCATGCGTAGAATGTTAAACAGTTTTTCACAAAAAATCATTTGAGAGTAGATATTATGGGAAGTACCTATACATTTAAGGATAATTAAATTTTTAACCTTAGTTATGTTAAAATATAGTTGATCTATTATAAGGATAGATGTAAGGGGAGTGGGACTATGGAAGAGTTAAAAAAGAGGTTGGTATCAACTAATATAATTGAACGGGATAAAGCTATAGAAGAAATTATCAAGTCTAATCTATTAAGTTTAAGGGGGGAGCTTATTAATATAATTGAACATGGGCCTACATATGCAAAAGTTGGCGCAGCAAAAGCTTTTTCTCAAATTGCTACTGAAGAAGATATTGATACCTTAAAAAGAATTTTAAAAATGAAATCTTGGCATATTCGTGTAGAAGCCATACACGGTATATATAAAGTTTGTGGAGCCAATTCAACTGAAGAGTTAACGCCTCTCTTAAAAGATAAGGCGTATGGTGTAAGAGTAGAAGTAGAGAAAATTTTAAATCAGTTAGCTCAAGAAAATATCCTCTAAAGTAAAATATATAAAATGCTATACTTCAGGATGGAGTATAGCATTTTTGTTGTTTATAAAAAGGGTTATGAAGGTTTTTGAACACTTGGATAAGATGAAATGGCATTCAAAAAGAAATGGGAGTACTATCACGCTACTTTTAATGTTTTTTTGACCTGAACTAATTAGAAAATATAAACTGACCTCATAAAGTTAAACTGCTTTTCCATTATAATAGAAGAAAAACCAAACGGAGGGAAACCCCCATGCCAATCTACAACAAACTAATCCGAAACAAAATTCCACAAATAATAAAATCCAACGGAAAAACACCCACAACAAGAATCCTACCCAAAGACGAATACATAGAGGAACTCTGCAAGAAAACACAAGAAGAACTAACCGAATATCTAGAAGCAGACACAAAAGAACATAAACTAGAAGAACTATCCGACCTACTAGAACTAATCAACGCCCTAGCCGAACACGAAGGCACAACACTAAAAGAAATCAACAACATCCGWAAAAAGAAAGCAAAAGAAMGAGGCGGYTTCTYAGATCGAGTSTTYCTAATCGAAGTAACYGAYAACTAGCCCCTCCCATACCCCTTGCAAGCCCCTACCAAGTAATAAATCACTAAGAAAAAACACAACAAAACAAAAACACCAACAAACACCGTAGTAGTAGTCAAAAAAATTTTGAAATAACACGCCAAAAACCCGACCCTCCTTCCTATATATAGTACATAGAGGGATTTTTAATTTTGAATGAGGACGGGAGGAACTTTGATGGCGGTGTATCGTAATGTGCAGGTGAATTTTTGGCAGGATGATTTTGTTTTGGATTTGACACCGGAGGAACGGTATTTTTATGTGTATTTGTTAACTTGTTCGAAGACGACGCAGTGTGGGATTTTTCCGTTTCCGAAGCGGTTAGCTGAGATGGAGACGGGTTATAACAGGGGGACTGTTGATAAGTTAGTGCAGCGCTTCATCGATTATGGAAAGATTCTGTATGATGCGGAGACGAGGGAGTTATTTATTTTAAATTGGCTTCGTTATAATCCTGTGACGAATACGAATGTGGAGAAGTGTGTGCTTCGTGAGCTGAAGAGTGTGAAGAATAAGGAGTTTGTACATATGTTTCTTCAGAAGTGCGTAGAGGAGGAGCTGAATGTTCCGATGCTTTTAGCACATTTCGGTATGCCGAGTGATTTGGCTATGGATGATGTTGATCCAGTTTGTGAGGAGACAGAGGAAGAAGAGGTTATAGAGGAAGAAACGGGAAGTCGCGTGTTTTCTTTTTATGAGCAACATTTTGGTAGTTTGTCTCCTCATACGGTAGAGGAACTGAGTGCGTGGATGGTTGATTTGTCAGAGGAGCTTGTGCTGAAGGCTCTTCAAATTGCGTTTGAGAATAATAAGCGGACAGTTGCTTATGTGAAGGGGATTTTGAGGGGATGGCACGGGAAAGGGTTTACGAAAGTGTGTGAGGTTGAGGCGGATACGACTCAGTTTCGGAAGAAGGAGTCGTCTGTTAGTACTGGGGAGACGGAGGAGTTTTTGACGAGGTGCGAGGAGTGGGAGAAGAATGCGCTGTCAGAGGAAGAGCTGCAGCGGTTTTTAGCGGAACGCGGGTGGCGTCCATGAGTATTCAAAATGTGGAGGCGGAAAAGACGGTGTTAGGTTCTCTTTTAATTGATGGAGAGCTTATTAAGGAGTGCCGTTTGACGGAGCATTATTTTTCTATGCCGGTGCATAAGTCTATATTTCGGTTAATGCGAAAAATTGAAGATGAAGGGCAACCAATTGATCTTGTGACRCTCGTTTCTCGGATGAATCCAAATTTTTTGGAGAATATCGGGGGAATGGAGTATTTTATAGCATTAATAGAGGGTGTGCCTACAACTGCCAACTTCTCTTATTATGAGGGGCTTGTTCGAGGTGCATGGAAAATGTATCAGGCTGGCGTTCTCGGGCACAAGATGGGAGAGCGTCTTATTGCGGAGAAGAATGAGAAAATTATCGGTGAGACGATTACGGAACTTTGTGAGTTAGAGGAAAAGGATTATGTATGTGAGTTTGATTTGAAGGATGCTTTAGTTGGTTTGTATGAAGAGCTTCATCAAGATACGAAAGAGAATACTGGTATTGAGACTGGTTATATATCGTTAAATAAGATGACGTGCGGATTGCAGGAAGGTGATTTTGTTGTCCTTGGTGCGCGTCCTTCTATGGGGAAGACGGCGTTTGCATTAAATATCGCATTGCATGCGGCGAAGTCTGGAGCGGCAGTTGGATTGTTTTCGTTAGAGATGAGTAGTAAGCAACTGTTAAAAAGGATGGCGTCTTGCGCGGGCGAAGTGTCAGGAGGTAGGCTGAAAAATCCGAAGCATCGTTTTACGATAGARGACTGGGAAAAGGTGAGTAAGGCGTTCGCGGAGATTGGGGAATTGCCACTTGAGATTTATGATAAGGCCGGTGTTACAATGCAGGATATTTGGATGCAAACTCGTAAGTTAAAGAGGAAGCATGGGGATAAAAAGCTTTTAGTTATTGTAGATTATTTACAGCTTATTACGGGCGATCCGAAGCATAAGGGCAATCGATTTCAGGAGATTAGTGAGATTTCTCGTAAGCTTAAGTTATTAGCGCGTGATTTAAATGTTTGTATAGTAGCGTTGTCGCAATTGTCTCGTTCCGTAGAGTCACGGCAAGATAAGCGTCCTCTTTTATCTGATTTAAGAGAGACGGGACAAATTGAGCAAGATGCGGATGTCATTATGCTTATGTATCGTGAAGATTATTATGATAAGGAAACGATGCAGAAAGAGATGACGGAGATCCATGTGGCGAAGCATCGGAATGGGCCTGTGGGTAATTTTAAGCTGAGGTTTTTGAAGGAGTTTGGGCGGTTTGTGGAGATTGGATGATAAAATAGAAGAAGGCATATAAAAAGGTAAAGGAGTGGTTACGGTTGACAAAAGTAGGTCGTTTATATGAGCAAGAGAAGCAAGAAGAAATAGATAAAGCACTTTCGGCAGCTGGAATGCTCTTTAAGGGAATGAGTATAGAGGAAGTGGCTAAGAAATTAGATGTAACAATTGAGAAGGTGAAAGAGTGGGAGAAGCGTTTATCTCATTAATCGCTGGGTTAATGGGAATATTCCRCAAAGGGAAAATGGCAGCGTCTGTATAAATTTATATAAAAATAGCTGACTATTTACTATATAATAGTCGGCTATTTTTGTACGGAGAAGTTGTTAGGTTTAATACGCAAATTTTTTGATTTGCTCTTGAATATGTTTCTTATTTTTCCATAAAGAAGGATTTTCTCTCCGTAGTAATCCATTGCTCCAAATCATCTTGGCTACGTTGTACAAGTCGATTCACTAAAACATCATGCCATACATAATCCTCTAATAGGTATATATGAACAGGGTCATCTGTATAAAAAGCAATATTACGCTCCTCAAGTGATGGTCCATAAATCATCTCTTTAGAATCTATCGATAAAATAAACCAATGTTCTGTAGACAGRGTTTCTGTATAAGGTGTTATACGATGGGCTTCTAGATTTTTAATGGGATTTTCAACATGCAGGGTAATACCTTGTACTGTAACTGTATCAGCTACCTCAGATAGTTCCTCTTTTAACGCTTCATACATCTCATCCCACATAGAAATGACAATACGTTTTTGGGCTTTTTTTATTAATGCCTGACAGTAGCTAATTATTGTTTTATTGTCTTTTAAAGTAATCACTCGATTATCCGTTTTTTCCTCGAAAGTTTCTAGTTTTTTTAATGAATCACTGATTACTTCATAAGTAGACTGCCATTCTGATTGCGCCTTTTGTAAAAAGATTTCAACAGGTAGAGGTGAATAGCGAGTGGTGTCATTTATTTCTTCCTTCATGACAATTCCTTTTTCTACAAGGTTACCCAAAATCTCRTAAATTCGCGCTCTTGGGATACCCGAATCCTTACTCACTTGGTAGGCWGTGACAGGYCCCTGTTTAACAAGAGATACATAAGATTTAGCTTCATATTCATTAAAACCAATTTTTTTAAGCTGTTGCACTATGTAGTCCACTTTTTTCGTCCTCCGATGTTTGCTTTTATATTTCAACGTTACAATAACTGTTTACATTTAGCAAATTATTAGTTACTATTCTGATAGTGACTAAATGGGAGGTTAATAGTATGGATTTTTATTTAGACCCATCAGTATTAATTATTTTGATTGCTTTTGGATTTTTAGCTGCATTTATTGATTCAGTTGTAGGTGGTGGAGGACTCATTGCCTTACCCGCTTTATTATTTACAGGACTGAATCCAGCAAGTGCAGTAGCCACGAATAAACTAGCGTCGACAATGGGAAGTGCAACTAGTAATATTGTGTTTTATCGTTCTGGCAATCTTGATTTGAAATCGGCTTTTAAATTATTTCCACTCACTTTCATAGGCTCTATAGTAGGKGCATGGACCGTTCATTTAATGAACCCAGAAGTACTGAAGCCWTTGATGCTGATYATGCTYGGTGCAGTCGCTATTTATACGATATTTAAAAAGGATTGGGGTAGTATTTCTACTCATAAGAAATTATCTGGTCGACACGTCATTATTTTTACCTTTTTTATTTTTGCTATTGGTTTTTATGATGGATTTCTAGGGCCTGGCACAGGTTCGTTTTTAATGTTTGCTCTTTTATTTATTGGGTATGATTTTTTAAAAGCAGCAGGTAATGCGAAGTTTCTTAATTTAGGAAGTAATGTTGGTGCATTGTTAATATTTATGTATGTAGGGCAAGTAAACTATGCGTATGGTTTTATAATGGGGATTGCTCAAATTGCTGGAGGGATCGTTGGCTCCAAATTTGCTATAAAAAAAGGAAGTGGGTATGTTCGTGCTCTTTTCATTACAGTAACTTGTTTATTGTTAGCGAAAAATCTGTATGACTATATTCAGTAAGTAATTTTGAACATCTTTTCTTCAAAAAACGTAGAAAAGGTCAAATATGAAGACTACATAAAATATAAGAAGATACCAGGGGAAATTTTTTTAAACTTTTTTAGATGCTACCTTATTTGAAGATAGCATCTAAAAAGTCTCATTTAAAAGAAGATCTAAGTGAAGAGAATGAAAATAATATAAACTCATATTTTTCTGGGGTATGTTTATTGATCATAGTGAAATGTTTACTCTATATTCTTCTTATAATTAAGCCTCAACACCCCCTTAAAATCCACCTCAGCAATTAACACACTTACTAATATA
>NZ_JBFTMA010000142.1:0-8113 GCF_056396725.1 Bacillus sp. 05T31 | reverse complement strand
GTATTATACAATGACATACGGTGAGTTTATTTCAGGAAGATCAGGGTTTGAAGTAGAAGGCGTTGTCATTGTTGATGCACAAACAGGTGATGTGAAACGATACGATAAAGGGAATGCACCTAAATTCGTTGATGGTGTATTAAATCATGAAACAGCATCTACGTTAAATACGTACTTCGGAAAATATATTCACGGATTTTGGAATACGAAATTCTCACAAACTGACATGAAGATGCCGACTGAGTGGGGGACGAAGGAAGGCGTTACGCCAATCTTCGGAAAGGATGGTAAACTGTATTACTTTACAGATTTCACCTCTCCGAAAGAAGGCGTAGATTCTGCCCTCGGCTACTCATTAGTTGATGCACGTACAGGAAAGTTGTATTATTACAACGGAAAAGAAGTGAAGGGAATTATGGACGGTTCGGCTGCTACAGAAGTAGTGGATAATTCCTTTAAGAGAGAGAAATGGCATGGAACAATGCCGGTTATTTATAACGTATATGGTAAACCTTCTTGGATTGTACCGGTTATTGATGATGGCGGATTAGTACGTGCTCATACTGTCATATATGCTTCTAATGCGAAAATATTTGCAACAGGTTCAACGCAAAAAGAAGCACTTGAGAATTATAAAAATGCGCTGAGCGGAAGTGGTGATTCATTTAGACCGACTTCAAATGGGAAAGAAGCGCAAAAAGAAGGTACTGTACAACGTGTGTATAAAGAAAAATCAGGTGAAAATACGATTGTGTACGTACTATTAGAAAACGAGCAAAAAGTATTCATGGTACCGGCGAAGAAATTCCCATATGCAATGTTTACAGAAGTAGGAGATTCAATTCAAATCACATATTTAGACACAGGAGAAATGATGGCATCTGTATCTAAATTTACAAATAGTAATTTGAAAAAGTAAAGCGATAGAGATTCTATCGCTTTTTTTACATTATTAAACAGGAAAATACGGTATACTTGACGTATATTTATGTTGTAACTATAATTGTTACGATTGAGTGTTTATATGAAAGGGTGAATGGAAAAAGTGAATGGAGTTAATCACGAAGTATATAAACCTGTAAAGACAAACAGGTTATGGATGATTCTTGTATTAGGGACACTTACGGCAATTGGGCCATTATCTATTGATATGTATTTGCCTTCTTTACCAAAGTTAACGGATGATTTACAAACGGGTGCATCCCTCGCGCAGCTTACATTAACTGCTTGTCTGCTTGGGCTTTCAGTAGGGCAGTTATTTATTGGTTCAATTAGTGACATTTACGGAAGACGCAAACCTCTTATTATCGCTCTTATTATTTATGTTGCTTCTTCTTTACTTTGTGCTGTTGCACCATCGATTTGGAGTTTAGTGCTTTTACGTTTCTTACAAGGTGCTTCAGGATCTGCTGGTATCGTTATATCACGTGCAATGGTACGTGATATGTATTCAGGTTCTGAAATGACGAAATTTTTCTCACTGCTTATGTTAGTAAACGGAGCAGCGCCTATTTTGGCACCGATTATCGGGGGACAATTATTACAGTTCACATCATGGCGCGGCGTTTTTATCGTTCTTGGAGCAATTAGTGTATTCATGCTAATATCAGCTACTTTCGTATTACGTGAAACATTACCTCCTGAAGAAAGAGAGACAGGTGGATTATCAGGAACGCTTGCAACATACGGAAAGCTTCTGAAAGATCGTTTATTTATGGGGTATGCATTGTCGCAAGGATTAGTAACAGCTGCAATGTTTGCTTATATTTCTGGTTCACCGTTCGTGTTGCAGAACATATACGGAGCATCACCACAACAGTTTAGTTTGTTCTTTGCAATTAACGGTATCGGTATTATTATTGCTAGCCAAGTTACTGGCCGCTTAGCGGGGAAAGTTAATGAGAAAACTTTATTTGTTGCTGGTATTATTATTGCGGCTGTTGGCGGTCTATCGTTACTACTTACAATTGTATTAGGAATAGGTCTAATCGGTGTTTTATGCTCATTATTTCTCGTTGTATCAAGTGTTGGGGTTGTATCAACAACTGGCTTCTCGTTAGCGATGAGAAATCAAAAACAAGCTGCAGGAACAGCATCAGCTTTACTGGGTTTATTACAGTTCATTTCAGGAGCACTTGTTGCACCGCTAGTAGGTATTGGTGGAAGTAATACMGCAYTWCCKATGGGKGTKGTTATAGCKCTTTGTGAAATTGGTGCTGTGTTATGYTATYTATTYATGGCMARAAGAAGTGARAAGCAGTTTGAACTGCAACAAARMCAAAATTTAGAGGCTTAACAAAAAGAGCTGATTCAAAGGAAATGTTTTGAATCAGCTCTTTTTTTCATTTCTTTGAAATAACTCACACATATTATTCATAATTGCATCATATAAGACAGCAAGTTTATCCCACACCCAGCGATTACTATCGACTTCTTTTTCCCCGCAGTCGATAATATCGGTATGATCGGTAATTTTATACGCTTTTTTAACGATAATAGGAGCAATCTTCGGTATGCGTGGGATTTCTTTTAAGATATCTGCAAGGTTTCCGATGTAGACATGACCGATGATTTCGATTGTTAATGATTTATCCGATATATTTAGCACAGTATGAAATTGATTTGTATGTTGTTGTTTTAAATATTGGGCTAACTTGAATGGAGCGTTCTGCCTTTTTAATACACGGCGAAGCTCTTCTGTATTTTCAATGTGAAGTGACTTTTCACGAATAAGGACGCGAATGTCTTCTCCCATAAAAGTTATTGTATTGTACATATATAATTCTCCTTTGAAACTCTAAGCACACTTGTTTTATTTATATGTAAGTCTAGCACGGTATGTTCTATATGTGTTCTTACAGTTTTGTAAGGTAGAGTAGTGAAATAATGGAGAAGTTACTTGCATAAAGTGACGATACTGTGACAAAAATGTTGGTATACATATTAAGAAATCATCTTAAGTACAAAATTTAGGATGTTCTCGGTATAATAAAACAAGTGGAGATAGAAGAAACTATAATTAGAAGTAGCTGTAGATAAAAGGAGAATAAGAGATGAAGAAGGTTTTGGGTATTGCTGTAATGGGAGGTATGCTCCTTCTAGCGGGATGTAATGGAAATAAAGACACGAAAGAACCAAAAGAAAAGGTAGAACAATCTACTGAACAGACAGAAGAGATGAAAGTGTATCGCGAGGTACATGAAAAGTATGATGTGAAGATGAACAAAGAAATTAATAAAGCATTAGAGTTATGGGAAGTGGCAAAAGAAAAGGGCGGCAAGGAAATAACGAATGCTACATATAAAGAAAACGTACAAAAGGTAACGACGGGTATGTTAGAAGATATAGATCATATACGTAAAGAAATTCGTGTGCCGAAGTCGAAAGAACAAGAACATGAAATGTATGTTGGTTTCTTAAATGAAGCAGAACAAGCGATGAAAAAATTACAGAAGTTAGCTAAAGAAGAAGATTCATCGTTGATTCGTGATATAGAAATTAATTTTTCAACAGCATCCACATACTATAAGCGTTTTCAAACAGAGGCAAAAAAATAACCTTGCGCGTACGCAAGGTTATTTTTTCTTCTTACCATCGCCATCTTCATCTTCGGATACTAATACCTTCTGTTCTTCGTGAAATTCAGAAATTGTCTGTCCGGTAATATTATCGAATGGAGTATAAAAAGAAGTGATACGTTTCTTTTTAATAAAGAGATTATCCCGCATTAACGGGCAGTAAGACCCCCACCTCAAAGTTCAGTGAAAGCAAAGAAGTTAGGTAGGGGATCAACTGCCCGTAAAAGCCCGATTGGTTCAACTAATAATCAGTGGGGGATGAACCAAATAACTATGCAAAATGGTTTAATAAAGACTTCGATAATTTAATTAATCAAGCAAAATTAGAACAAGATGAAAATAAACGCTTTGACTTATTACATCAAGCAGAGGATATTATGTTTACAGAATATCCTTTAATCCCACTTGTATTCCCAACAGATTCTTATTTACAAAAATCATCTGTATCTGGATTAGAATACTACGTAGGATCTCAACCGAGCTTACGATATGCTAAAAAATAAAATAAAGAAGTAGGCAACCGCCTACTTCTTTATTTTATTTCTTTCTTATATTCTTTTTTCGTTCCATCAGAGAAGACAACTTCTAAAGCGAATTTTTGATAGTCTTTATCAAGTTTGAATACATTTACTACTTGATCAATTACTTCTTGATCTGTTGTGTTTTTATCAAATTTTAATTCTTGTAGAAGAGGGCTTAATTTTGTAATAGCCTCGTCGCCTGTTAATTTTACATCTGCKTTATGGTCTTCAACTTTTGCTTCCATTTTYTTGTCGGCTGCTACATTTTTATAATCAGCTTCGTAGTCTTTCTTCGTATCTTGATAGTCTGCCTTTAAATCAAATTCATTAAAGTTTAGTTTTAAATCTGCAGGAGCCTCATTTTTTGCTTCTTCAGTCGTTTTCTTATTAGAAGTTGTATCTTCTTTTGCAGGAGCTTTACATCCTGTTAATGCAGGTACTAGCATAAGAGCTAATAAAATTGATAGTAAAATTCTCATTATAAATTCCTCCTTATATAACTTCTTTCTATACAAGTTTTTCCTGATTTTATGTAATTATGTATAAACCTAATAAATTATTTCCTTAAGGGGGACACACATGCTTATTAATTAAATTGAAAGTAATTTGTATGTATATGGAGATTTTTAAAAAATATCTTTGCGCTTTCTAATCATTAACACAAATAAGCAGCGCTGTATTTGGAAATGCAGTGATGCTTTCTAAAACATATTAAACAATCGGTGGATTATTTCCCGCAACATATGCAGCGAATGGTTATTACACAATAATATTTGGTAGAGTTAATTTAGCGGAAAATATTATTTCATTATTACTTATTATACTAGTTACACAATTGGTAGCGGGAATCACTCTAGTTATAAAAGGGATAGTAAAGAGGAAAAGTTCTGTAGTTAAAGAAGTATAAAGTAAAAAAGGTATCCTTCGTGGGATACCTTTTTTACTAGTGTTTATTATTTTGCAACTTCTGTCCACTTGTAGTTAAATTCACCGCCGAAGTCAGTTGTTACAAGTCCTTTAATAAATCCACGTTGTAGGTAAGAGCGACCTTGTTGGTATAAAGGAGCAACAGCACCATCTTGTAATAAGATTTTTTCAGCTTGCTTCATTGCTTCCCAGCGAGCTTTTTCATCACCAGCTAAATCAGTTTTTACTTTATGAATAAGCTCGTCGTACTCTTTGTTAGAGTATTTATCGAAGTTATAAGCACTATCCGTTGTGAATAGATCTAAGAATGTAATAGGATCCGCGAAGTCAGGGCCCCAGCCATCGATTCCGATTTCGTAATCACCACTTAATAGTAGTTTTAACTGTTGTTTACGTGGTTGAGGTTTTAAAGTCACTGTTAATCCATCTAGATTCTTTTCTAGTTCACCTTTTAAATATTCGCCAGTCTTTTTAGCTAAAGCATTATCGCTTGTTAATAGTTCAATTGTTACTTTGTCAGTACCAAGTTCTTGCTTCGCTTTTTTCCAGTTTTCTTTCGCTGTTTTTACATCATCTTTGACTAGATTTCCATTCTCTTTACGGAAGTCATTACCGTCTGGACTTTTTGCGAATTTCGCAGGAACCATTCCTTCTGCTGGGATTGCACCGTTATTTAAAATTGTTTCTACGTACGCTTTTTTATTCATTGCTTCGTTAATAGCGAGGCGTGCATGTTGATTTTTTAATACTGCATTTTTCTGATTTAGTCGTAAGAATTGGATACCGACTTCAGCGCGTTCCTTGAAGTTGGAATCGTTCTTATACTTATCAACAAACTCCGCAGTTAAAGCAACACGATCAATTTGTCCTGAATCATATAAGTTAACTTCTGTAGATTTATCTTTAACGACATTGAAGTTGATTTCTTCTAGTTTTACAGTTTTAGCATCCCAATAGTTAGGGTTCTTCTTCAATTGGAAGCTTTGTTCATGTTTCCAGTTATCTAATGTGAAAGCACCATTGTAAATTAAATGATTTGTTTCTAAACCGTATTTATCGCCTTGAGATTTTAAATACTCTTCATTGATTGGTAAGAATGTTGCAAATGTCGTTAAGCTTAAGAAGTAGGGAACAGGGCGGTCCAGTTGTACTTCTAAAGTTTTATCGTCAAGAGCTTTAACGCCTAATTGATCGATTGCTACTTCTTTTTGGTTTATTTGTTTCGCATTTTTTATATCAAAGAATAAGAATGCATATTCAGCAGCTGTTTCAGGGTTAACGGCACGTTGCCAAGCGAAAATAAAATCTTTTGCTGTAACAGGAGTACCGTTTGACCATTTTGAATCACGAAGATGGAAAGTATACTTTGTTTTATCCGGACTAATGTCAACCGATTCAGCAACACCAGGGATCGGTTTATTATCTTCTCCTATTGCATATAAACCTTCAAAAACATTTCGCATTACGTTCATGGATTCCCCGTCCGTTGCTTTTGCAACATCCATTGTTGGAATTTCTGAAGCAAATGATAAGTTAATCGCTTGTTTATCAGGTGCTTTATCGTTCGCTTTTGCTCCGCCTGCATTATCTTTATTTCCCCCACAAGCAGTTAGTAGTAGACTTGCCCCTAAAACAGATGCAACAACAGGTACAACTTTTTTCTTCATTGTTCTTTCCTCCCTAAATGTGTTGTTCGTAACGTCATAATGTCCATGTCTTGAAGTTTAGCTATAGAAGGAGAGAAAACCTATTATAAATATGTGTATGTAGGTAATCAGGTTTTCTATATGTATATACATGTTGAACTATAATCTATCGTTATATGTTTCAACTTAGTAGACATTACATTTTGATGGTAAAATATTTTGTTTCTTTGATTATTTAGAATATTAACACTGGAAAAAACTATATGTCAATAATAAAAAGTAGAGTGTTAATTTTTTGGAATAATATATTGAAAAAGCAGATTTCCTCATATTAGGGAATCTGCTTTTAATATATTTTGCTAAAAAAACAATGGGTGTGGGTGGGAACACAATGATCTAAGTTGCATTTTATCCCGCATTAACGGGCAGTAAGATCCTCACCTCAAAATTCAGTGAAAGCAAAGAAGTTAGGTGGGGGATGAAGAACCCCCACTGATTAAAGTTTCACTTTATTTTTCAATTTTTGCCCATTTGAAGTTTAATTGACCTGCAAAGTCTACTTGCACAATGCCTTTCACATAAGAACGCTCTAAATAAGATTCTCCTTTTTGGTAAAGAGGAGCGATAACAGAGTCCTTAAATAAGATTTTTTCTGATGCTAGTAACGCTTCYCAGCGAGCTTTTTCATCACCAGCCAAGGTAGTTTTAACTTTTTCAATTGTGTCATCAAACTCTTTATTAGAGTAATGGTCTAAGTTGTAAGGGTTATTCGTTGTAAACAATTCAAGGAATGTAATTGGATCAGCAAAGTCAGGGCTCCAACCGTCAATTCCAATCTCGTAGTCACCTTTTAATAAGAGTGAAACTTGTTGTTTACGTGGTTGCGGTTTTATATTTACCGTTAAGCCATCTAAATTCTTTTCTAGTTGTCCTTTTAGGAACTCACCAGTTTTCTTCTCAAGGTCACCATCACTTGTTAATAATTCTAATGTTATCTTTTCAGAACCAAGTTCTTTTTTTGCTTTCTTCCATAATTCTTGTGCAGATGTTGTATCAACTTTTGTTAAATCGCCGTTTGCAGTACGGAAGTCTTTTCCATCAGGCCCTTTTGCAAAGTTTTTCGGCACGAGACTAAAGGTTGGTGTAGAGCCATCATTTAATAACGTATTTACAAAAGATTTTCGATCAATTGTTTGATCGATTGCTTGGCGTGCAGAAACGTTTTGAAGTATTTTGTTTTGCTGATTCATACGTAAAAACTGTACCCCTACGTTCGGACGTTCTTTAAAGTTAGCATCCTTTTTATATTTATCAACGAAATCAGATGTTAATTTTATACGGTCTAATTGTCTTGATTCAAATAAATTTACTTCCGTTGATTTTTCTTTTACAACGTTGAAATTGATTTCTTCGAGTTTGACATTATCTTTATCCCAATAAG
>NZ_JBFTMA010000141.1:0-8142 GCF_056396725.1 Bacillus sp. 05T31 | reverse complement strand
GTCCATCCCCCACTGATTATTAGCCTTCACCAATCGGGCTTTTACGGGCAGTTATCTCCCACCTAACTTCCTCGCATTCGCCGAATTTTGAGGTGGGAGTCTTACTGCCCGGTAAATAGCGGGATAAAACAAAAAAGATGGAACAAACCAAAGCGATTTGTTCCATCTTTTTATTTATCGATCAATTGCACCATAAGTAACGCTTTCCCGACAACATTACCTTCATGATGCACTTCTACATCAATCTTACCAAATTTACGCCCAATTTCTAATACTTTCGGATGAACTGATACAACATTATCAATTTGAACTGGCTTAACGAAATAAATGGTTAAGTTTTCAACAATTAAATCGCTCTTCTTCTGCGCACGAATGACACGGTTTGTTGCTTCTGTCACAATTGTTGTGAATACACCGTAAGATAACGTCCCTATTGAATTCGTCATTTGTGGTGTCACTGAAAATTGATACAAATGCTCATTTTTTGCTTCTTTCGGCGTCATAAATTGATTCGTTACAATGTCATCAATTGTTTCGCCAACCTGCGGTTGACGTTGAATCATTTGCAATGCCTGAAGTACATCTTGACGACTAATGATACCTTGCAATTTATTTCCATCTTCCACAACAGGAAGTAATTCAATGCCTTCCCACACCATCATACGCGCTGCAGCTGCGACAGACATCTTTCCATTTACCGTAATAGGGTGTTTCGTCATCACTTTATCAATTGGTGTATCTTTCGCAACACCAATCATATCTTTCGAAGTTACAATACCTAACACCTTTTTATTTTCATCCACAATTGGATAACGTCCATGCATCGTCTCTTCATTGTACTCATGCCATTTCTGCACAGTATCACTTGGCTTTAAATATAACGTTTCTTCAATCGGTGTTAAAATATCTTCAACGAGTACAATTTCTTTCTTAATAAGTTGATCATAAATTGCACGGTTAATTAACGTTGCGACCGTAAATGTATCATAGCTACTCGAAATAATTGGAAGCTTTAATTCGTCTGCTAACTTTTTCACATGCTCTTCTGTATCAAATCCACCTGTAATTAATACAGCAGCCCCTGTTTCTAATGCTAATTGATGTGCATTCGTACGGTTMCCGATGATAAGYAARTTCCCYGCTTCTGTATAGCGCATCATCGCTTCTAATTTCATAGCCCCGATTACGAATTTATTTAATGTTTTATGTAGTCCTTCTCTGCCYCCAAGYACTTGRCCATCGACAATGTTAACGACTTCTGCATATGTCAGTTTTTCGATATTCTCTTTCTTCTTTTGTTCAATTCGAATTGTTCCGACACGTTCAATTGTACTAACATATCCTTTATTTTCTGCGTCTTTAATTGCACGGTAAGCTGTCCCTTCACTTACACTCAAATCTTTCGCAATTTGCCTCACAGAAATTTTATGCCCTACCGGTAGGCTATTAATATGTTCTAAAATTTGATTATGCTTGGTAGCCAAATGGTTTCACCATACTTTCTTTTCCCTAAATTCTTCATGTGTTGTATTTTCAGTATACTATATTTTCAAAACTGTTACACTCTCTCTTTATATACCTGTACCATTTTTTTTATAACAAAATGACCCTTACATTCCATTAGTCACTCTATTACAACAATGTAATGCTGTTGTCATCTCGTTCGATAGTTTGTCCACTCGATTCCATATACAATTAAGACAAGAAATGAAACAAAGGAGCGAATACATGATGAAAAAAATTTTAGAGGTTGTAGGTGCTGTATTTATAGCTTTCGTAGATGGAAAAAAAGTTGCAATGGAGTTGAATGAAACACCCGAACAGCCACTTCCAAAAAGAAAAGCATCACCAAAACAAGCGCAAACTTTAAAAGCTGTACTACACACGTAAAAAACCCTTCACTTGTCATTTCAAATGAAGGGTTTCTTTTTTATAGTGTAATACTTTCTCCAGCTTCTAATACTTTCCCTGTACAATTTTGTAGCTTTTCTACAAATTGATATGGATCTTGTTCAATAACTGGGAACGTATTGTAATGCATCGGTACAACTGTTTTCGCACCTATCCATTTTGCTGCTAACACAGCATCTTCTGGCCCCATTGTGAAATTATCACCAATTGGTAAAAATGCTACATCAATATTATTCAGTTCTCCAATTAACTTCATATCAGAGAACAGTGCAGTATCTCCCGCATGATATATAGTTTTCTCTTCTGCTGTAAACAAAATACCAGCTGGCATACCTGTATATGTAATCGTCTTATTTTCTTCATCAATATAACTAGAACCGTGGAATGCTTGRGTAAATTTCACTTTTCCGAAGTCAAATTCATGCGAACCTCCAATATGCATTGGATGTGTATTTACACCTTGCCAACCTAAAAATGTAGCTAATTCAAACGGTGCCACAACGACCGCATTATTTTTCTTTGCTAACGCTACTGTATCCCCAACATGATCACCGTGTCCGTGCGATAAAATAATCGCATCAACTTTTACATCTTCAGCCTTTAAATCTGTTTTCGGATTTCCCGTTAAAAATGGGTCAATTAAAATAACTTTTCCATTCGTTTCAATCTTTACAACTGAATGCCCGTGATACGATACTTTCATCATTACATTCCTCCCCTATTCACATTCTCACTTTTTATTCTACATGATTTCTCAATTACCTGTCTTTTCTAACATCGATTTACTTGTCATAACGCTTTCCTCCGATGTAAAGTTATATTTGTAATTAAATATCTCGGGGGTGCCAATCGATGAATGCTAGATTAGAAAATTTAATGCAATGGCTAAAAGAAAAAAACGTAGAAGCTGCGTTCTTAACTTCTACACCGAACGTCTTCTACATGACAAACTTCCACTGTGAACCACATGAAAGACTACTTGGTATGTTTGTATTCCAAGAAAAAGAGCCTATTTTAATTTGTCCTAAAATGGAAGAAGGCCAAGCACGTAACGCTGGCTGGGCACATGAGATTATCGGATTTACTGATACGGACAGACCATGGGATATGATTGCAAAAGCAATTAAAGATCGTGGTATTGATGCAAATGCAGTTGCAATTGAAAAAGAACATTTAAATGTAGAACGTTACGAAGAATTAACAAAATTGTTCCCAAATGCAGCTTTCAAATCAGCTGAAGAGAAAGTTCGCGAGCTTCGCTTAATTAAAGACGAAAAAGAACTTTCTATTTTACGTGAAGCAGCTAAAATGGCAGATTATGCTGTTGAAGTTGGTGTAAATGCAATTAAAGAAAATCGTAGCGAGCTAGAAGTATTAGCAATTATTGAGCATGAATTAAAAACAGAAGGCATCCATAAAATGTCATTCGATACGATGGTATTAGCAGGTGCAAACTCTGCTCTTCCACACGGCATTCCAGGTGCAAACAAAATGAAACGCGGCGATTTCGTACTATTTGATTTAGGTGTAATCATTGAAGGTTATTGCTCTGACATTACGCGTACAGTAGCATTTGGTGATATTTCTGAAGARCAAACTCGCATTTACAACACTGTACTTGCTGGACAACTACAAGCAGTTGAAGCGTGTAAACCAGGCGTTACATTTGGTGCAATCGACAACGCTGCTCGCTCTGTCATCGCAGATGCAGGTTACGGAGACTTCTTCCCACACCGCCTTGGTCACGGACTTGGAATTAGCGTACACGAATATCCAGATGTAAAAGAAGGCAACGAGTCTCTATTAAGAGAAGGTATGGTCTTCACAATCGAACCGGGTATTTACGTACCAAACGTAGGCGGCGTTCGTATTGAAGATGATATTTACATCACAAAAGATGGATCAGAGATCTTAACGAAGTTCCCGAAAGAATTACAATTTGTGAAATAATAAAAAAGGTAGCGTGATCGCTACCTTTTTATTAAAGAAGGCCCTTTAAAAAGTGCCTTCTTCTATCTCACTAATATTTATTTGAAATTTCACGATCCAAACTGAGAAAAGGTGGACAAGAAGCGCAAACGCCATACATGCTCCGCTTAAAAAAGTTAGTATAGGATGCGAATACACGTGCCCTAATCCATAGGATATCGCCACAAAAAACATTGTTATGTAAATATAAATTGCTCCATGTATTTGCCTCATATAARCCTCCTTTTCCCATATTATAACATAAATTTTCTGATTATTYACATTAATTAACTGTAATTAATATTTCTCCACTGTTACACCTCTAACAGCCGCTTTAATATATGGTACTCCTTGTAAACCTTGTAAATCCTCTGTTTTCCCTGTTACAACTACACCGTATATTGGTATGTCTTTTGGTTTCGTGTTTTTTATTTCTTTATAATATTGTTCAAAATAATCACTTGGTATACCTTCACTATTTTTTGCTAAATACTTCATTTGGTATAGAAATTCTTTTGAGTTTATTGTTATATCGTTTTTCATATCTTCTTTCMCTTTTGAATAACTTCCTTCAAATCCAAAAACATTTTTTGCCATTTCCGCATTTAATATCGCACCATCTTTAGGATCTTTTAACCCTACATAAAAATCGCTTTTCTTTTCATTATATGTATCTACCCAAAACCAAACTGGCTGTACACTTTTGGGAAGCATCTCAGTAATTTGTTCAGCTGTATACGATTTATCAAAAGATAAGGCTACTTCTGCAACTTTATTTTGCAAATTCTCAATATTTTCCAGATCATCCACATAATTTTTATAAGTAACGAAAGGTAAATAAAACCTCATTTCTCTTTGCATTGTTTGTACATTATAATCTGGTATGGTAACAGCCCCTCCCCCCCTTTTCTCCTCATCTAAACTAACAAGTTCACCATTGTAGTGCTTCATACTATAACCCCAGATACCTGATTCATATATATCATTTATCCATTTTACTGGTTGACCGGCTATATTTTTATAAGAATTGTATATTACTGTACTTCCTGTCATACCGAGACTTAAATACATGCTTCCGCTGAAACGGATATTAGGGCCTTGAACCTTATGTAGTGCATTCATTTCTCTTTCCATTTTTCTAAACGTTTGCTGAGAAAAATACGCTGCTCCCAAAAACAAACTTACTATAACAATAATGGACGCACAAATAGAAATAAGCCAGTTTCGCCAAAGCTGCTTCCTCTTCGCTCTCTTCATCAAAGTCTTCATCTGCTTATMATCCATATTCAAATCAAAGTCCTTCCGACTCATCATTTCTCCTCCTATACAATTTTTTAAATTGATTTCTTGCACGGTACAAACTTGTTTTCACTGTTTCTTCTTTCATACTTAATAAAATGGCAATTTCCTTATAAGATAGTTCATATTCATATTTCAACAGTAAAATATGACGATAATCCTCCGTCATCGTCTCCAGTATTTCTTGTACTTCTCCTTGCAGTTCACTTGTTAAAAGCACTTCATCTAATGACTTTTGACCAATAAGAACGACCGATTCAATCGCAATTGGATTTAGTCTTTTTTCTTTTCGGTGTAAATCTCGGTGCTGATTGATCGCAACTCTAAATAGCCACGGTGTTAAATGCTCTAACGGTATTTCCTCCATAAGCAATAAAGCCTTATACAACGTATCTTGCACAATATCTTCCGCTTCTTTTCTATCTGCTCCAATCTTAATTAAGTATCCAAACACAGCTTTTGATTTCTCTATTAATAATGTTTCAAACGTATCATGGCTCATTCTGCTCTCCTTTCTATATACTCAACGTTTGAGAGCGTAAAATGTATACAGCTTTTCTTTAAAATTTTTTTCAAAATAAAAAGCACATCTATTTTGATGTGCTTCTCTCCAACATACTATTCTATTATTTCATTACTTCCTTCACAACATCTTGAATCATAACAACTTCTGTTTCCATATCAACAGACGGTGTTTCTTCATCAATACATTCATACCAAAACGCTAAGTGCTTTTTATCAATTTCATGATGAGAATTTTCGACAAGAGCCCCGCCTTCTCCTTGCACAGAATACCAATATAAGTACTCTTCTCCATCTCTTATTTCCCGGAAAATTGTCTCTACATACATCTTTTCGTCGTTTAATGTCAAAAGCACTTCTTTCATATTATCATTAAGAAGCTGCATCCATTCATCTACGCGATGACTTTTACCTGGCTTGACTTTGAATCTTGTTAATTCTACGTTCATCTTTTATTCCCCCATTTTCTTGCGGACAAACAAAACATATTCTACTGGATTATGGAAGCTTAATTTACTAGCTAATTTTTGCGAGGGAATATTATCTACATTACAATCCCAGCATGGTGTAATATGATTTTGTATACACTGTTCAATGAAACGTGTTGCGACAGCTTGAGCTAACCCTTTCCCTTGATGTGCTTCATGTGTTGCAATATCAATTTCAGCAAAACCATTCCCTCTAAATATTGAGACGCATTCGGCTACAATCATCCCATCTTGTTCTATACAAAAACCAAAGCCGTTATTTAAAAACACTTCTTTTGATCCCCAATATTCTTTGTAATAATCCTCTGTAAATTCATCACTTCGTTCTATATCACTTTTATCAATACGTTTAATTTCATATGTATTTTTGTTTAATTCTATTCTTCTATCTTCAAAAACTTCTCTTTGAAATTGAAATGTCATTCGTGGGATGTTCCGAAATGCATTACTAAAACGCTCTTCTAACATCATTTCCCACTCGTCACTCGAAGTGAACAATGTAAATCTCTTCTCTGTTTTTTCAATAGCCATTTTTAAATACGCAAATAAATATTCGTTATAATTTTGATCATCCGTATCACCAAATAAATAATAGATACCATTAGCTGTACGAATTAGTCCTGCTGTTAATTTCTCGTTTGCAAAAACTTCACCATCTATCATTTGATCACATACCGCATGAGCAAAGGTTGTTGTCCTTGTATGACCTTCTAAAATCGGAAGRATTTTYCTATACTSGGCTACAGATAATKTTTTCATAATTGCTCCACTTTAATCGTATCMGCCTCTATATTTTCAAAACAAAGATTTACCGTTCTCTYSAATGCTCTCGTTCTATGGATCGTGCATGCTGGAATTAAGATAGAATCATTTGGCTTTAAAACCGCCGTCTCTCCATCTTCAAAATCGATAAGTAGTTCTCCCTCTAGCACAATAAATAATTCATCCGAATTAGAATGATAGTGCCAATCATATTCACCAGTAAATACGGCGATTCGTAAGCAATGATTATTTACATTTGAAACGACGAAGTTTTTATGTTGTTCTTGAATGTCCTTTGTTAATTCTAATAAATTCACAGTTTCCATCTTTCGTCCCACCCTTTCATTAGTCGTTCTTCTGAAAAACTAACTTAGTCTCCACCACCTCCGCAATCTCCTCCACTATCACTTGAGCTGCTACAATCGTTGCTACTGTAGTCACCGAATCCACTTGATGAGCTTGCATAATAAGACGAATTTCTTTTCTTTTTTTGTACTTTTTCTCCACCATTCTTATTAGTTGATAGTAATGTTCCAAACACTAAAACATGTACTAAAATAGCTATCATAAAAAAAATAATAAGTACAAATACATGTAAAGATAAATTTGAAACTGGTAACTTAATTAAGTTAATAAAAATAATACCCATGACAATAAAATACATAACATTCGCCGCATCTATTAAACCACTTTCAAATTTGGACCTAGGTCTCTTTTTCGTAACTACTAACTCATGTTTACTCCTTATTACTCCTCTTTGTTTTTTGTGCTTCCTCCGCTTACTTTTTCTTCCCAATCTAATCCCTCCCTCCCAAAAAATACATAATTCTAAATTATCACAATTACCACTTATTACTAGTAATACACGACAATTTTTTACAATTTATTTTATAAAAAAAGACCCTCCTCATAAAGGAAGGTCTCAAATGTATCTCTATTATGATAAAGCAGGAGCTTTTTCAAGAAGCTCTTTTGCATCTGCATATTGTAAGCTGTGCGCTTCTGCAACTGCTTCGAATGTTACGTAGCCATCTAATGTGTTAATACCTTTTAATAATGCAGTGTTGCCTAGGCAAGCTTCTTTGTAGCCTTTGTTAGCAATTTGTACTGCATATGGTACTGTTACGTTTGTTAATGCAAGAGTTGATGTACGTGGAACCGCACCTGGCATATTTGCACCTGGCATATTTGC
>NZ_JBFTMA010000140.1:0-8147 GCF_056396725.1 Bacillus sp. 05T31 | reverse complement strand
CTTTCATACTTTACATCCCCCTCCTATGTATTCTATTATCTATTATAATGATATTATTTAAAATTTTCAGTATTTTTGTTGATTTTTAGACAAATTTTTAATGACAAAATTCGATTCACATCGCATATATTATAAAGTACGATATTAATAGATTCACAAACCCTCAAGGTGGTGAGCAATAAATTGATTCATAAAAAAATATATAATGCCAGAAACTTAAAAACAGCGAAAGGCACCTTAATTATTGAAGGTCCTGTCTCTACACATAATCTTGAAATGTATGAATTTCATCCAGACTTAATTGCGTTTCGTCCTGCCGAGCAGCAATATAAAGCAATTGTCGAAATTTCTAAATTACCAGAAGCTCGTCTCATTATTGCTAGACATGATCAAACGATCGTTGGATATGTTACATACTTATATCCTGATCCGCTCGAGCGATGGTCAGAAGGAAAGATTGAAAACTTAATTGAACTCGGGGCGATTGAAGTTGTCCCAGCCTTTCGTGGTTGCTCTGTCGGAAAAAACTTATTAGAAGTTTCAATGATGGACGATCATATGGAAGATTACATTATATTAACGACTGAATATTATTGGCACTGGGATTTAAAACAAACAGGCTTAAATGTTTGGGAATACCGAAAAGTAATGGAAAAAATGATGAATGCTGGTGGTTTACAATGGATGGCTACAGATGATCCTGAAATTTGTTCACATCCTGCCAACTGTTTAATGGTCCGCATCGGTAAACGTGTTGATACGGATTCCATTCAAGCATTCGATCGTCTACGTTTTCACAATCGTTTTATGTATTAATAAAGGGGGCAACTGGAATGATTGTAGAAGAAATTATGAATCAARATGTAGTRACACTRCATCCAAACGATACAATYGAAACAGCAATCCGAACAATACGTACGAAAGGCATTCGGCACATTCCAATTGTCGATCAAAATAATCATGTCGTAGGCATTATTTCTGATCGGGATGTAAGAGATGCAAGTCCGTCTATTTTAGATGAACAAGTTTCACTCGATATGCTGAAGCAACCTCTTGAACTCATAATGAAACACCCTGTTATGACTTGTCACCCTCTCGATTTCGTTGAGGAAATTGCGACTTTATTTTTTGAAAATAAAATAGGCTGTCTTCCTGTTACGAAAGCTGGAAAACTCGTAGGTATCATTTCTGAATCTACAGTGCTGCACACGTTAGTAAAATTAACAGGAGCTCATCAACCAAGTTCACAAATTGAAATTCAAGTGAAAAATGAACCTGGTATTCTTGGAAAAGTCGTTGCTATTTTTAGTGATTTACAAATAAATATTGTGAGCGTTCTCGTCTATCCAGCAAAAGATGAGAATGATAAAGTACTCGTTTTCCGCATTCAAACGATGAATCCTCTAAAAGTGATTGATGCACTCGAAACAGAGGGCTACCGCGTATTATGGCCAAACATAATGGGGATGCAAGCATGAGCAGCGCCTTCATTTATTCGGATGACTTTCGGGGCTATTCTTTTAGCCCTGATCATCCTTTTAACCAACTACGCGTCACACTCACGTATGATTTATTACAAAAGAGYGGTTTTATCTCCCCTTCTCAAGTCATCTCGCCAAGAATGGCTACAGATGAGGAAATTGCATTCATTCATACAGAGGAGTACATAAATGCGGTAAAACTTGCTGGAGAAGGAAAGTTAGAAAAATCAATTGCGATGACATATGGACTTGGAACAGAAGATACACCAATGTTTCCAAATATGCATGAAGCAAGTGCATTACTCGTTGGCGGAACATTAACAGCTGTCGATGCTGTTCTTTCTGGGAAAGTAAAGCACGCCCTCAATTTAGGTGGCGGCTTACATCATGGCTTTCGTGGTAAAGCATCTGGCTTTTGTATTTATAACGATAGCTCTATCGCAATGAAATATATTCAGAAGAAATACGGTTTACGCGTTTTATATATTGATACAGATGCTCATCACGGCGACGGGGTACAATGGTCTTTTTACGACGATCCTAACGTATGCACCATTTCATTACACGAAACTGGGCGTTATTTATTTCCTGGAACTGGCGCAGTAAATGAACGTGGACAAGGAAATGGATATAATTATTCTTTTAACGTTCCACTCGATGCTTTTACAGAAGACGAATCGTTTTTAGATTCATATCGAACAGTTGTAAAAGAAGTGGCAGCATACTTTAAACCGGATATTATTTTAACGCAAAATGGTGCTGATGCACATTATTACGATCCACTTACACACCTTTGCGCAACGATGAATATTTACCGTGAAATACCGAAGCTCGCTCGTGAAATCGCTAATGAATATTGCGACGGTCGCTGGATTGCTGTCGGCGGTGGTGGCTATGATCACTGGCGCGTCGTACCAAGAGCTTGGGCACTCATTTGGCTCGAAATGAACAACATCCAAAACATCTCAGGTTATCTCCCTCCAGAATGGATTGACGCTTGGAAAGGACAAGCAGAAACCGACCTTCCCCTYACATGGGAAGATCCARACAACATGTATCAACCTATCCCTAGAAAACCAGAAATCGAAGAAAAAAATGCATTAACTGTAGCGAAATCTCTTGAAATTATTCGGAATAATATGACAAAATCTTTATATTAAACAGAGAGGAGGCTCGCTTTTTGAACAGCCTCCTTTCTTTTATAGCTAGCTATTATTGTCGTTTTCCGTCGGTAAGTCGATATTTTTTGAGATTCGCTGATATATTTTATTTAAGAATTAGCCGGTCCAACTTTTATGAGAAAAGGTCGTGATATTATGTGGACACAACAAATAATCAACACGAAACGTGGCACATTTGAAATCTTTACAAAAGGAAATGGCKAACCGCTTTGCATTACACATCACTATTCACAATTTAATGAAACTGGCGATTACTTTGCGGATGTTTTCACTGCTACGCATCGTGTATTGCTCATTAATTTACGAAACGCTGGTAACTCAGCAAAAGCCAATTCAGAAAAAGAATTAAGTATGATTGAAACCGTTCACGACTTAGAAGCAATACGAGAAGCTTTACAACTCCCAACATGGCATTTCGCTGGCCACTCAACAGGCGGTATGCTTGGACTTTTATATGCSATTACATATCCAAMTTYCTTRCAATCATTAGTCATCGYYGGAGCCGCAGCAAGTAACTATACCGAAACACYATTTTGTRTTTATCAYCCMRAACATYCRCAGTTTCATTATATGCAASAACTCATCGAAAACTTGAAAAGCCCTCATCTTACAAATGCAGAACGAAAAAAATTATCTACTAAGAGAACCGAATTATCATTGTATAAACCTGAAAACTACAACTCTTATTTTTGTAAACCAATCCAAAAAACAATGTCCGCTAGCCGGATGAATGCTTTCTCTTGTGAATATCCGTTATTTGATTTAAGAAAGTACTTACCTTCTATCCACACAAAGACGCTTATTATTTGCGGAAGACATGATGTGCAGTGCCCGATTCAATATTCTATTGAAATGCATGAGGGAATACGCAATTCTATTTTTGTGCCATTTGAGGACAGTAACCATTATCCTTTTTTGGAAGAAGCCAGTCGGTTTACTTCTATTACTCAAGAATTTTTTGGGATTAAAAAGAAAATTAAGGACTCACAAAGGCAATAAGTCTAGGAAGAGAGAACAAGTTTATTAATGCTGTTTTGCTAAAGGAGGAAAATAGGGTGAAAGAAAAATTATTAAGAGTTGGAACGACTTATATTCCAGTTACCAACGTAGAACTTTCTTCAAATTGGTATGTGAACAAATTGGGAGCAGAGTTGAACTTTAAAGACGAAGACAAAGCTATTATTAACTTTGCAAATCAAAGCTTTTTTCTAGTTAAATCCCAAGATAATCAAACCTTAAATTTTTTTGATTTTCACGGTAAAGAACGCTTTTCTATAACATTTGAAGTTAACGGATTACATACACTAGAATCAATTCATAGTGAATTTATTGAAAAGGAAATTCTAGTTGGAGAGATTGAAAACAGAGGGCATGCTGGGAAGAATTTTGTTTTTTATGATTTAGATGGTAATAAATTTGATGTTTGGAGTGAATTAAGTCCTATTTTCAAAGAAAAATACCTAATATAGAGTGATTTTTTACAATCAGACGCAAGTATTAAATAACACAGAAAGATACGAGGCTTATTCCATTAAAGCCTCGTTAATGAATATATTAGCCTTCAAGAAAAATATTTCACACTAGAAACAACTAAAAGAAGAACAACAAAAACTACTAAACCTAAATCAATAAATACTGACTTTTTATCTCCTTCTTTTAAAGTTATCACAAAATTAGAAATTATTTTAATTGCAAAAAAGACCATCATAAATAACCCACCGAAATGATCATTTGTATTATCTTTATCGTAAAACATTTGTATTGCACCTACTAGTAATAAAACAAGTATGATATTAATTCCAATCTTTAAAGCCTTGTTTGATTTATTATCCTTTAATTCAGCCCCCAAAATCTAGCACTCCCTCTCAAACTATCGTGCGTGTTGGCACAGATCTTTTATTCCCTTTAAAATTTTAACATAAATTACCTTATATATCCTTTTCCTTACAGTCATAGGCATTCCGACAATAATGATACTCCCTTCATTACAACATGCTCGCGCTCATAACTTTGCAGAAATAGAAAAGATTTTGTTAGAAGGACGTAAGTAAAAAGCTAAYTTTTGCCTTCCTCCCCCGCCCTATGCTACATTTAACCCGTTACATCAATATTGATAGGGTGGGAATAAACATGAACAAACCTAAAATTGGAATGATTGGTCTTGGAAATATTGCACAAAAAGCCTATCTCCCAACACTTACAAAAGAAACAAATTGGAATTTTGTAGGGGCCTTTACACCTAACCCCGAGAAAAGAAAACAAATTTGCCAACAATATCGTATTCAAGACTTTCATTCTATGGAAACACTAGCTTCTGAATGTGATGCAATCTTCGTTCATAGTTCAACTGCTACACATTATGAAATCGTTTCTGAACTTCTAAAAAAAGGAATTGACGTTTATGTTGATAAACCGCTAGCAGCTACAGTGGAACAAGCTGAGAAACTAGTCGAGTTAAGCGAAAAGTATAACCGAAAGTTAATGGTCGGATTTAATCGCCGATTCGTTCCTATGTACGTTGCTGCCAAAGAGCAAGCTCATGATATTTCATGGGTTCGAATTGAAAAACACCGCACAAATAAAGTCGGGCCATATACGTTCGACTTTACTATGTTAGATGATTACTTACATATTGTAGATACTGCTCGCTGGTTAGCTAATGATGATCTTAACGTCGTTCATAATATGATGCAAATTAATGAAAAGCATGAACTTCTTTACGGACATCATACATATACAACTGCAAGTGGACTGTTACTTTCTACCGCGATGCATCGCCATGCAGGTACAAACTTAGAACAAATTGAACTTGTAACGACAGGGAAAATTATTCGCGTAAAAAATATGAATACATTTGAAATTGAACAAGAAAACTCCGTTTCGCAAAGCGGTTCACCATCATGGGATACGACGTTAAAACAGCGCGGTTTTGAAGATGCTGTTCATCATTTTATCGAATGTGTTCACGGAGATACAAAACCTGTTGTAGAKGGATTAGAAGGATTAAAAACGCAGCAACTGTTGCAATCTCTACTGGAGAATGCAACTAAAAATTAAAACGGATACATTTTTCAGAATTTACTTTCATTCCCATTCCCTCTTTATTTCTCTCGCAAATTTCTATAGAATATGTTGATAGGAATTATAAATTTCATATTGAATCGTGGAAAGGATGGGATTAACACATGTGGAACGAGTTTAAAAAATTCGCATTCAAAGGGAATGTAATCGATTTAGCTGTCGGGGTTGTAATCGGTGCTGCATTCGGTAAAATCGTTAGTTCTTTAGTAAAAGATATCATCACACCATTACTTGGTATGGTACTGGGCGGCGTTAACTTTACAGATTTAAAACTTACATTCGGTAAATCATCTATTATGTATGGTAACTTCATCCAAACTATTTTTGATTTCTTAATTATTGCAGCTGCTATCTTTATGTTCGTTAAAGTTTTCAACAAACTAACATCTAAAAGAGAAGAAGAAGAAAAGAAAGAAGAACTTCCAGAACCAACAAAAGAAGAAGAAATTCTTGGCGAAATTCGCGACTTACTAAAACAACAAAACTCTTCTAAAGATAGAGCATAATTGAACGGATAAAAAGGCATGCCCCCTCGGGACATGCCTTTTCTATATGCTATAACGTTTCTGAATTCATATGAATAAATAAAATAATACCAGCAACCATAAGTACCATAATACTACCTGCAAATAGTGTAATACCCATAAACATTAAACTTGTGCTCATGTCCACTGATACACTTTCAATAAAAATAGAAATTACATACGTGATAAGGGCGATTCCTGCAAGAATACTTCCTGGAACAAATCGCTTTAAGCCATTTTGTTTTAACGTCATATATGCAAAAATAGCGGTCATGCAAAGCGTAATTATCCAAAGAACGATCATCTCTTCTCCCCCCTCACAAGCCTTTTCTTTCTATTATACATGACATTGCCCTATAATAGTTAAATTTGCACTTGTGTGACATATAACAAGGAATAATCCAAACTGTAGCGAATGTCTTATGAAGAATCCAAAATACATTATCATTATCAAAGTAACGTATTTACAATACCGGCTTCACTTATCGCGAGTATTGTTTATAAAATAAAACATTCAGCATAAGGAGACTGATCTCATGTGTATGCTGTAAAATTATTATTTAAATCTGTCCATTCAGGTAAACCTAATCCTAGTAAAATTGATGAACATTATGAAGAGAATCACGATACACTTTTTGAAGAAAGTATCATTCTCGTTAAGGCGAACAGTTTAGAGAAAGCTCATGAGCTAGGTGAAAAGATAGCTCTACAGTCTGAAGATACGTACGATAATATGTACGGTGAGCAAGTAACATGGACGTTTAGAAAAGTGTTGCATGTTTTCGAATTAGATGACACACCATTTGAGACAGGAAAAGAATTATATGCACGCTTTTTACATGTTAAGAAAACTGAAAGTGTAGATACAGTAGTTAAACACCATTATCCTGAATATGAATAAAAGCTCACAGCTATCGCTGTGAGCTCTCTTATTCTTACTTCGTTGAATCTCTAAATTGGATACGGTGAGGTAAGATAACTGAGTGATCTTCTACTGTTTCTTTGTTCATATATTTCGTTAGTAGACGCATTGCTACTGCACCGATATCATACATTGGTTGTACAACTGTCGAAAGTTGCGGACGAACCATTAATGCAAGACGTGTGTTGTCAAAACCAAGTACTTCGATATCCGTTGGTACGTTTAATCCCGCGTCTTGTGCTGCGTGGATTACACCTAGTGCCATTTCATCAGAAGATACGAAGATTGCTGTTGGTTTTTCATCCATGCCCCAAAGTCTTTCAAACGCTTCTATACCTGAATCATATGTGTAATCTCCATCAATTATAAGATTTTCATCATATGAAATACCTGCTTCTTCTAAAGCTTTTTTATAACCTTGTAACTTCTTCGCGCTTCCTGCTTTATTAATGAAAGGACCAGAGACGAAACCGATACGTTTATGTCCTTGCTCAATAAAATGCTTCATTGCATCGTAAGCTGCTTGTGTATAATCAATATTTACTGATGACGTTTCATTTTGTTCATCAAATGACGCTGCTAATACAATTGGTACTGGAGATTTTTTGAACTCTTCAACGTGAATATCTGTAATATCTTCACCCATGAAAACAATCCCGTCCACTTGTTTCCCAAGCATCGTATTTAATAAGTGGAACTCTTTCTCTTTGTTCTGGTCAGAGTTACTTAAAATGATGTTATATTTGTACATTGTTGCGATATCTTCAATTCCACGAGCAAGTTCTGCATAAAACGTATTTGAGATATCAGGAATAATAACACCCACTGTAGTTGTCTTCTTACTTGCTAGTCCACGTGCTACCGCATTTGGGCGGTATCCTAAATGATCAATTGCTTCTAATACTTTCTTTCTTGTTGTAGGCTTTACGTTTGGGTTACCGTTCACAACACGTGATAC
>NZ_JBFTMA010000139.1:0-8165 GCF_056396725.1 Bacillus sp. 05T31 | reverse complement strand
GCATATGCACGGGTTTTCCTATGAAATTACTTTTTCTTTTTTGTCGGAGCAATAATTTCACTCTCTGGCTTTCCAGCATTAATACGCTGACGAACAGTACTCGTACTAATATCATATGTTTCAGCAATCTCTTTAACAGTCAATTCTTTCCCATTAATTACTGCTGTTAGTAATTTCCCTGTACGTTTTGGAGTTACTTCTTTTTGCGCAGCTGGTTTTTCAGCTTCTTTTGGTACCTCTACTTTTTTTGCAACCTGTTTTACATCACAAGTGCAACCACAAAGTTTACGGAATGTATCATCACTTATAATGCGCGACACATTTGCACCACTGTTTAAAATTCTATTGTTCTTACAGACAGGACATTGTACATAATATAAAGTTTTTCCATCTAAAGGAAACGTTTGTATAATAAGATCCAYGTTAACTCCTTTCATATCTATGAAGATAATCATCGGAATATGAGTGTGTAATAAGGACACTATATCCTTACATCATACTTTATGATTGGTTTTAAAATAAAAACTCGTTACGTGTTGGTAACGAGTTCTCCAATCTCCACTTATATGCGCTGTTGTCAATTATATCTGGAGGAGGTAGAGGGATTCGAACCCCCGCGCGACTCTCGCCGCCTGTCGGTTTTCAAGACCGATCCCTTCAGCCAGACTTGGGTATACCTCCATATTGACATCAAATATAATATCAAAAGAAAAACAGTTAGTCAACCCTACTATAATAAATTATGAGGAAAGGAAAATTTTACTTCCCCTCTCCTTTATGACACTGCTGACAACGTCCATAATTACCAATCACTCATACCGATGAATGTTTTAACTTATTTAATAACTGTTTTTCCTCCCATATAAGGGCGAAGAACTTCTGGAATTATAATTGTACCATCTTCTTGTTGGTAGTTCTCTAAAATAGCTGCCACTGTACGTCCAATTGCAAGACCAGATCCATTTAGTGTATGAACATGCTCCGGTTTACCATTTGGCTCACGACGGAAACGGATATTCGCGCGTCTCGCTTGGAATGCCTCAAAATTACTACAAGAAGAAATTTCACGATATGTACCATAGCTTGGAATCCATACTTCAATATCGTATTTCTTCGCTGCTGTAAATCCTAAATCTCCTGTACACATGCTCATAACGCGATATGGCAACTCTAATAATTGTAACACGCGCTCTGCATCATTTGTTAATTTTTCTAACTCTTCGTAAGAATCTTCTGGTTTCACGAACTTCACAAGTTCAACTTTATTAAATTGGTGTTGGCGAATTAAACCACGTGTATCACGACCAGCTGAACCTGCTTCAGAACGGAAGCATGAGCTAAACGCAGCATATCGTATCGGCAATTGCTCTTTACTCACAATCTCATCACGATGCATATTCGTTACAGGTACTTCAGCTGTTGGGATTAGGAAATAATCTTCACTTTCAATACGGAATGCATCTTCTTCAAACTTTGGAAGTTGTCCTGTTCCTGTCATACTTGCACGGTTTACCATATAAGGAGGCAATACTTCCTCATATCCATGCTCATCAGTATGAAGGTCAAGCATAAAGCTAATCAAAGCACGTTCTAATCTTGCACCAGCACCTTTGTAAAATACAAATCGGCTTCCTGTTACTTTCCCAGCACGTTCAAAATCTAAAATCCCTAAATCAGTAGCAAGGTCCCAATGCGGTTTTGGCTCATAAGTAAATTCTTTCACTTCTCCCCAAGTACGTGCTACTACGTTATCATCCTCTGTTTCACCTATTGGAGCAGATTCATGAGGGATATTTGGGATAGATAGCATTAATCTTTCTAAATCTTCTTCAACTGTACGAAGCTCATTATCAAGATCTTTTACTTTTTCCCCAACTTCACGCATTTCTAGAATTAGAGCTTCCGCATCTTTCTTTTCACGCTTTAATACTGAAATTTGTTGAGATACTTCGTTACGTTTACTTTTTAATTCTTCTGTTTGAACAAGTAGCTCTCTTCTTCTCGTATCAAGTTCTTCAAAACGACCAAAATCCGTTAAATCTTCGCCTCTATGCTGTAATTTTGCTTTTACTTCTTCAAAATTCGTACGTAAAAATTTAATATCAAGCATTATATACTCCTCCTTTTATTTTATAAAAYACAAAAAACTCCCGTCCCTATACAAAGGGACGRGAGTTAACCCGCGTTGCCACCCTAGTTGAAAGCATTACCGCTTTCCTCTCAAGTAGAAATAACGGCTCTTCACCGGGAATGTTTACTAATCAAAAGATATTCCACATTCCATTCCAGGATGGATTCACAAACTGTTTCTATCGATTTCCACCAACCATCGACTCTCTATAAGAAACAACATTTGTTACTACTTCCTATCAACACGCTTATTTTATAAAATTGTTATCATCAATTTACTATAATCTTATACAAGTTGCAAGTTACTTATACAACTTTTTTCATTTTCGCTTCTTTTACCATTTCTACAAAGTATGCTGTTACACGATGATCATCCGTTAATTCCGGATGGAAAGAAGCAGCTAAAAACGGCCCTTGCCTTACCGCTACCATTCGCTCGCCATGCATAGAAAGTACTTCAACATCATCAGCTACATTTACAACATACGGAGCACGGATAAATACACCAACAAAGTCTTCTCCCACACCTTTCATTGAAAGTGCAGCTTCAAAACTATCTTTTTGGCGTCCGAACGCATTGCGCTCAACCGTAATATCCATAGCACCAATATGTGCTTCTTCATAGCCAATAAGTGTTTTCGCAAGAAGAATCATTCCTGCACATGTACCAAACATTGGTTTACCAGACTTCGCAAATGTACGAAGAGGCTCCATGAAAGCATACTTATCAATAAGACGGCGCATTGTTGTACTTTCACCGCCTGGTAAAATAAGACCATCAATCTCTTCAAGTTGCTCTATACGCTTTACAACAACAGCTTCTGCACCACTTGCCTCAACTGATTTTACATGCTCACGAACTGCACCCTGAAGACCTAGTACACCGATTTTCACCATTTTAAAGATCTCCTTTAATTACCATCCACGCTCTTGCATGCGTTGTTCTGGTAATAACGTTGAAATTTCGATACCTTTCATTGCATTACCTAATCCTTTAGAAAGGCTTGCAATTAGTTCGTAATCTTCATAATGAGTCGTTGCTTCAACGATTGCACGTGCAAATTTCTCTGGGTTCTCTGATTTGAAGATACCAGATCCAACAAATACACCATCAGCACCAAGTTGCATCATTAACGCTGCATCTGCTGGTGTTGCTACACCACCTGCTGCAAAGTTTACAACTGGCAGGCGACCAAGGCGTTTAATTTCAAGTAGTACTTCATAAGGAGCACCAGTATTTTTTGCATATGTCATTAACTCATCTTCACGTAGACTTGCAACTTGACGGATTTCTGCATTGACTTGGCGCATATGACGCACTGCCTCTACAATGTTTCCTGTTCCAGGTTCACCTTTTGTACGAAGCATAGCTGCACCTTCTGCAATACGACGTGCAGCTTCTCCGATATCGCGGCAACCACATACAAACGGAACTGTGTAATCACGTTTATTTAAATGGTATACTTCATCAGCAGGAGTCAATACTTCACTCTCATCGATATAGTCTACCCCTAATGATTCTAATACACGTGCTTCTACAAGGTGACCGATACGACATTTTGCCATAACCGGAATTGATACAGCACCCATAACTTCTTCAACAATTGTTGGATCTGCCATACGAGAAACGCCACCTGCTGCACGAATATCTGCAGGTACACGCTCTAATGCCATAACAGCAACTGCGCCTGCCTCTTCTGCAATCCTTGCTTGCTCAGCGTTAACTACGTCCATAATAACGCCGCCTTTTTGCATTTCTGCCATTCCACGTTTTACACGTTCTGTCCCTGTTACATTTGTCATGTACAAAAACCCCCCTAGGTGAATTGCTTTCCCCGTTAAAGAAGAAAATTAAGAATACTCTTACATTCTACCACTAACTATCTGATGCTTGTCTACTACTTTTTCATAAAGTCGGTATGAAAAATAGGAATAAGAAAAAGCTCCTACAATGAGGAGCTTTTAAAACCAACCTTTTACTGTATCAATAGCACCATTCCACATACCACTAAAGAAAGAACCAATTCCGCGCATAGAACGTGTAAACCAGCCTGCCTCTTCTACTTCAGATTTTGTTACAAGGTCTACTTGTAATGATTTTCCTGATAAAAATCCAGGATCATTACTATCTTTAGACGTTACAACCATTTGTCCAAGTGCAACTCCCTTTTTCAGAGGTGCTTCTTGTCCCTTATTTCCTTCTTTAAATTCTGTTTTATAAACGTCTTTACTTCCCTTTGGCACCGGAAGTGAAACAGCTTGCTTCGTTTGAACTGMTACATCTTTATCTTTCGCATTTTCAACTCTTACTGTTTCTTTTCCTTTGACCGAAGAACCTTTTTCATACATTTTCTTCATTTCAAAGTTAGCAAAGCCATAATCATATAATTTCTTCGTCTCATCGAAACGCGCTGTATGAGAACTTGTTTTAATAACTACAGAAATAAAACGCATACCGTTTCGTTCAACCGTACCAGTGAAGCAGTCCCCTGCTTCTGGAGTTGATCCTGTTTTTAGACCATCTACTCCGTCATATTCTTTAACTAAACCCTTTAACATCCAGTTCCAGTTCGACATCCCAAATTTCTCTTTTTCTGGACGGAAAACTTTTTTCGGGATTTTTGCTGTATCTAACACTTTTGGATAATCTTTAATTAAATGTTGCGCTAAAGTTGCAACATCCTTCGCAGACATTTTATTTTCTTCATCCGGTGTTGTACCTTCAGGATGCATCCCTTTTAAATCTTTGTTCGTTAAACCCGTAGAATTAACAAATTTATAATTTTTCAATCCTAGTTCTTTCGCTTTATCATTCATCATTTTTACGAAATCTACTTCTTTACCTGCAATTGCTTCTGCTAATGCAATTGTTGCACCATTTGCAGAAAAGATTGCCATTGCCTCGTATAACTCTTTTACTGTATACAGGCCACCATTTTCTAATGCAACATTTGATAATGAAGCATCTTGTGAAATCTTATATGCATATTCAGAAACCTTAATTTTTTGATCCCACTTAAGTTTTCCTTTATCCACTGCTTCATGAACTAAATATTCACTCATCATCTTTGTCATACTAGCAATTGATAATAATTCATCTGCATTCTTTTGATATACAATTTTTCCAGAATTCGCTTCAACTAAAATCGCTGCACCTGCTTCAATGTTTAAAGCAGCTCCTGTTTCTGCTGATGCATTGCTATATGGTGCAAACATGCCAAAAGCTAGTGTAAGCACTGTTACCAACGCAATGAATCTTTTGCAAAACATACCTTTCACTTTTGCTACCCCCAATATCTATGTACTCACATAACCGTTATTCTAACATAATCAAAAAAAAATAGACAGAGATATCAAATCTCCGTCTATTTACATATAAGACATTATAATGAGTAGTTTGGAGCCTCTTTTGTAATCTGTACGTGATGAGGGTGGCTTTCACGTAAACCAGCACCCGACATACGAATGAACTGCGCATTCTCACGTAAGAATTCTAAATCCTGTGCTCCGCAGTATCCCATACCTGCACGTAATCCACCAACTAATTGATGAACTGTATCTGCTAAAGGTCCTTTATATGGTACTCGTCCTTCAATACCTTCTGGAACAAGTTTTTTGTTTCCTTCTTGGAAGTAGCGATCTTTACTTCCTTTTTCCATTGCTCCAACAGAACCCATACCACGATATACTTTAAATTGACGACCCTGGTAAATTTCAGTTTCTCCAGGGCTTTCAGCTACACCAGCGAACATACTACCTAGCATAACAACGTGTGCTCCTGCTGCTAAAGCTTTAACCATATCACCAGAGTACTTAACACCGCCATCTGCAATAACTGGRATGCCGTATTTACGGGCTTCAGTTGCACAATCATAAACTGCTGTTAATTGTGGTACACCAACCCCAGCTACAACACGCGTTGTACAAATAGATCCTGGTCCAATACCAACTTTAACTACATTTGCACCAGCTTCAATTAATGCTTTTGTTGCTTCAGCTGTAGCAACATTACCAGCAATAATATTTAGTGCTGGATATTTCGCGCGAACTTCTTTTACTTTTTCAATAACACCTTGAGAATGTCCATGAGCTGTATCAAGTACAATTGCATCTACACTCGCTTTTACTAATGCATCGATACGAAGCATTGCATCAGCCGTTACACCAACTGCTGCTCCAACCAATAAGCGTCCTTGCTTATCCTTTGCAGAGTTTGGAAATTCAATTACTTTTTCAATATCTTTTATTGTAATAAGCCCCTGTAATACACCGCTATTATCAACAAGAGGGAGCTTTTCAATTTTATACTTTTGTAAGATYTTTTCAGCTTCTCCTAGTGTAGTACCAACTGGGGCTGTAATTAACTGTTCTTTTGTCATTACGTCAGAAATTTTGATTGAGTAGTCTTGGATGAAACGCATATCACGGTTTGTAATAATACCAACTAATTTTCGCTCATCTAAATTATTTACAACTGGTACACCTGAGATACGGTATTTTCCCATAAGATGTTCCGCATCATATACTTGATGTTCTGGAGTTAAAAAGAATGGATCTGAAATAACGCCGCTTTCAGAGCGCTTTACTTTGTCAACTTGCTCTGCCTGGTGCTCAATAGACATATTCTTATGAATGATTCCTAAACCGCCTTGACGAGCCATTGCAATAGCCATATCGGCTTCTGTTACTGTATCCATTCCTGCACTAATTAACGGGATGTTTAACTGTAAGCTTTCAGATAAAACTGTTTTAACACTTACTTCTCTTGGTAATATATCTGATTTTGCTGGTACAAGTAATACRTCATCAAAAGTCAAACCTTCTTTAACAAATTTAGATTCCCACATAATTGTTCCCCCCATGATACCAGAAATTATTATTAGTAGCTTATCAATTGGTTAAAATACTGTCAAGAAAGTATAAATATGTTAGAATTTTTAGACAATAAAAGGAGCGTAATATATGCATCATACACCTTGTGCTTGGCAGCAGTTAAGTTTCTTCTTTTCATCTCAAAACGTACAACATTATCTTGCCCGTTGTTATGAAAAATCCTCGATTCAGGATGCCGAAAAAAAAAGTTTTGAAAATTGTTATCCATTTATTTATTACTTAGAACACGGTAAAAATTATTATGAATTATATAAAACAGCGCCATTTTCCATTCAGCCAATGCTGTTATTTTATGGGATGGGGCAACTTTTTAAAGCCTGTTTATTAACTATTAATCCAAACTATCCAGAATCAACAACCGTTTTAGCACATGGAGTGACAACCCGTAAACGAAAAAAACAAGGATATCAATTTTTAGAAGATGAAGTGAAAATACAGAAAAATGGACTATTTACTCACGCGGCAGAACAACTGTTTCACATGAAACACTTAGAAACAGAAAAGTTTAATATGTTAGAGCTAATGGGAAAAATCCCTGAATTACAACATTTATTTCGCTATAGTCAAAAAGGAACAACATTATATAAAATTGATTCAATAAATAAAAATGAACTCTCTTTTTCAGTCAACATACTAGATCGACTACATATGACTAAAGAGAGATTTTCTCGTTACATCGAAACAGCTTGTAAGCATTTATCAATACAACACGYACCTGAGAAAAACAATGAATTAAATGTGTTTTTTTCAGCACCTATTCAATCATGGAATCCTATGTATAGCACACCTTTATACTACGAGTATCTTACTGACACTTATTATTTACCACTTACGACTGACCCTAGAAACTCTAAGCCAGTGTTGCCTGAGCTTCTTGTTCATTATTTATTGCTCTATAATTTAAGTATGATTTCTAGGTATGAAACAGATTGGTGGTATGACTTACTTGGAAGCTATGGATCTGAAGATTATCCGTTTATTTATCAATTTCTCAATATTTCTGCTCAAAAAATCCCTTACTATATTTCAGCATTTTTACTAACGGAATCTAACCTATTTCATGGGAAATAAAAAAACACGAGTCAAATGACTCGTGTTTTTATCTTGCTTGGCGACGTCCTACTCTCACAGGGACAAGGTCC
>NZ_JBFTMA010000138.1:0-8208 GCF_056396725.1 Bacillus sp. 05T31 | reverse complement strand
GGGCAACAACAGGTAACTGTGCCGGCTCCACCGCAGCCAGAACCAAAGCCAGAACCAAAGCCAGAACCAAAACCAAAGCCGCAACCGAAACAAGTAACAATCTCAGTAAAAGGAAATGAAGGGTACTTATTAGGTGCGAAAAAGGTTGATGTTCAAGAAGGCGATACAGTTTACAGTGTGCTAACGGGCACAGGATTAGAGATTGATGCAATGGGATCTAAAGGTGATATTTATGTAAAAGGTATTAATGATTTATACGAGAAAGATATTACTGCTACTAGTGGATGGAAATATCGTGTGAACGGTGCTTTTCCAAACTATAGTGCTGGTGTAGTTAAAGTAAAACCAGGCGATACAATCGAGTGGGTGTTTGTATTAAAATAGGAAAGGATCTTCGGTAAAGGACTATGAAAATAAGCTTTTCTTCTTTACATCCTTTTGTKAATTTTTTCTATTATATTGGGGTGATGATACTATGTATGATGTGTCTTCATCCTCTTTTTTTAATTGGAGCGATTATACTAATCGTTATTATAAATATCATGCAAGGGAATAGCGAAAAGATAAGAAAGATGTTACCGGGTACAATCGTTTTCTTTCTTATGGTAATTTTATTTAATTCTTTATTAACACATAGAGGTGCAACTACTTTATTCTGGTTAGGAGATAGCCGGATTAAGCTTGAGGCCTGTATGTATGGACTTGTTATGGGATTATTATTAGTTGCGATTATGTTTACGTTTGCTTCTTATAACGATATTATTTCGAGTCATAAATTTTTATATTTATTTTCAAGAATTTCACCGAAAGTTGCATTGTTAACGATGATTACAGTACGGTTCGTTCCTTTGTTTATTAGGCGATTAAAGAAAATTACACTCGTCCAAAAAACGAAAGGTGTGCAATTAGATTCAGGTTCACTCATTGAGCGTATAAAAAATGGGATGAAATTACTGCAAGTGTTATTAGTTTGTTCGTTAGAAGATGCACTACAAACAGCAGATTCTATGCAAGCTCGTGGATTTGGTGTAACGAAACGTACGACTTATATTCGGTATAGAATGGAAAGACGCGATTGGTACACGCTAAGTTATTTAAGTATTCTATTTATAGCCTCATTCATATTTAGTTATTATGGCGGAGGGAAATTGATCATTTATCCGAAAGTGGAATCAATACTATTCCAGCAATAYGATGGAATKATGTTTWTMYTATTTATGATGTTTRTTAGTTTACCGATTGTAATGGAAGGAAGGGAATGGATATGGTGGCGCATACAGAAATAAAGAATTTATCATTTATATATGCTGATGAAAATGAATACGCGTTACAGCATATTTCTCTTTCTGTTCAAAAAGGAGAATTTATAGTACTTGCTGGTGGTTCAGGTTCTGGGAAGACAACTTTATTGAAACATTTCAAAAAGGAGTTACTTCCAATTGGCACGCGTTCTGGGCATACATATTATGATGGTGCTTTATTAGAAGATGTACCAGAGTTATTATCTGCCCAAGAAATTGGTATGGTATTTCAAAATCCAGAAAATCAGCTCGTAATGGATACAGTTATTCAAGAACTAGCATTCTCTTTAGAAAATATCGGTTTACCATCACATATTATTCAAAAAAGAATAGCGGAGCTCATTAGCTTTTTGGGATTTCAAGATTTATTACATCAATCTGTTCATACTTTATCTGGTGGTCAAAAACAACTTGTAAATTTAGCTGCGGTGTTAGTCATGCAGCCGAAACTATTATTACTGGATGAACCGACAGCACAACTAGATCCGATTGCTGCGAAAGAATTTTTAGGATTATTAAAACGTATTAATGAAGAACTTGGAATTACGATTATTTTAAGTGAACATCGTTTAGATGAAGTGATGTCGCTAGCGACTCGTGTCGTTTGTATGAATAACGGGAAAATTGTTTACGATGATATTCCTAAAAGTGTGATAGCGAACATGTGGGAAGTAGAAAAGTTCCGTCCATTCATTCCGCAAATTCCAAGATTGTTTTTAGAGTGGAATGTGAAAGAGATTCCATTTACAGTACGAGAAGCGCAAATGAAAATGAATGATTTTTCAGCGATACAATATAGTAATCGGCAAGTGGAACAATGTGAAAAGCAAGAAGTGATTTTAAGTGCAGAACATATATCTTTTCAATATGAAAAAAGTAGTCCACTTATTTTACGAGATTTAACAGTGAACATCGAAAAGGGAAAATGGACAGCTTTAGTTGGGAAAAACGGAACAGGGAAGTCTACACTGTTAACGATTTTAGCAGGATTGCAAAAAGCTAGAAGAGGTAAGGTAAAGTGGAATGGAAAAGTGATACATAAAATTGATTCGAAAGAACGATTTAAAAGTATCGGGTACGTATCGCAACATCGATACTATCATTTTACATTTGATACAGTATGGGAAGAGGTTTATGAGCGTGCGCGTGAATTATATGGTGAAGAGGGAAAAACAATAGCAGAAGAGATGTTGGAAAAGTTTTGGTTAAATTCGCTTAAAGAGCGCCATCCRCATGATTGTAGCGGSGGAGAGCAACAAYTACTCGCATTATGTACAACKTTATTRTCAAAGCCAACTTTATTATTACTKGATGAGCCGACAAAGGGACTAGATCCATGGAAAAAGGAAAGAGTWGGAGARTTATTTAAACAGTTGCAAAAAGAAGGTACAACAATTGTAATGGCAACGCATGATATTGAGTTTGCAGCGAAATACGTTGATCAGTGCATGATGTTATTTGACGGGAAAGTCATTATGAATGATGCACCGAAAGAGTTCTTTAGTGGTAACTTCTTTTATACAACATCTATTAATCGATTCATCCGTAGAGAGTTGCCATTTGCATTAACGTGGGAGGATGTGTACGAAGAGTGTCCAAACGATATGTTGCATTCATAATATTTATTTTTGCTGTTGTAATATGTACACTACTCTTTACGACTTTTATTATGGACGGGTATTACATGGTAAGTAGTTTGTTTTTATTAGCTGTCATTATGTTACCTTTCTATGTTCGTTTTGAAAGGAAGGCGTTTGTTTCACGTGAAATTGTTATCGTTGCTGTGTTAGCGGCGATTGCAGCGGTTAGCCGGGTACCATTTTCTATTTTACCAAGTGTACAACCGACTTCTTTTGTCATTATCGTTTCTGCAATTGTCTTTGGAAGTGAAACTGGCTTTATGATCGGTGCAACGGCGGCTATTGTATCTAACGTTTTTTTAGGACAAGGTCCGTGGACTCCGTGGCAAATGTTCTCTTGGGGCATGATCGGGTTTATAGCCGGACTATTACGTAATACATTTTTAATGAAAAAACTATGGGGAAGACTGTTGTACGGATTCGTTGTTGGATTTATTTTTGGGTGGATTATGAATTTCTGGGGACTTCTTGGTTTTATACAGGAAGCAACGTGGGAAACAGTTATTGCTTACTATGTCGCAAGTTTTTCTTTCGATCTTAGTCACGYGATATCGAATGTTATTTTCCTTCTGTTATTTAGTACGTCATGGATTACGATCCTCACAAGWTTTAAAAAGAAATACGGTATATTAGATGAGCATAACGTRACATAGAAAAGCATACTCATATAAGGTAGGGTCGCGACTTACATATTCGTTTGCCTCTTTCATGCTTCTTACATATTGTAAGAAGCATTTTTTATTGTCAAAAAATAGATTCAATATATATCCATTATTTCATTTCTATATTTTTTAGGAAGTACGTTTTATATAATGGGGATATCATATTGTATTAACGGTAATCGTATTTACTATAAATCCATGGTGCTCACTCATATTTGTACCAAGTGTAATTCGGGCCATTATGTTGTATGGCAAAACGATTTCTATATTAAAAGTAGGGATTTTAGAAATTGTTAATTCTGTATATTTTTTAATAATAACGGCAATAATGATGAAGTATGCCATTTGAAAAAACTTCCCATCTTTTGATGGGAAGTTTTCATTCTTGTTCTAAAATATGAACGGTATAATCACATCTTTGTAATGCTTGTTCTACAGCGTAAAGGGATTGTTCAATACGTGCGCGATTAAAATCTTCTTCAACAGTTTGTAATGCATCTTCTAAACAATGTTTCGCTTCTTGTAATGATTGAAATGAATCTTGTACGTATCCACGAGCGTTCTTTTGCAACGTAGTAGCCTCCTTCTGTACATCTATTTGTAGTATGAACAGTTAAGAAGAAAATATAATTTTTTATATTTATTTGACAATTATAATGAAATTACGTATAGTTAAATTTAAAGTGAATATTTTCTTATCCAGAGAGGTGGAGGGACTGGCCCGATGAAACCCAGCAACCGCGATGCAGGTGCTAATTCCAGCAGAACATATTTGTTCTGGGAGATAAGACGAAGATATACGTAACTTCTTCTTATCGGAGAGGTTTTTTTGTTGCAAAAAAACCGATTACGAAAACATATAATAAGAAGAAAGGGGTTGCGAAGTACTGTGACACTCGAAAAATACGTAAAACTGCGTAGTACAGTTTATGAATATATGATAGAGCAAGATAAGCCAATATCATTGTTAGATATTCAAGAACATATCGTTTCGCATCATGAAGGAAAATTCACGAAAAAAATGTTACATCAATTTTATTTATCAAGACTATTAGATGAACTCAAACTGGATGGGAAAATTACTTTAGCTGATGATGAATATCGCTATGCTGAAAAAGGGGTATTTTATAAAGCGGGAAAAGGGAGCTAGGCTCTCTTTTTTTCTTGAAATAACGAAGTATGTAGCGTAAAAGACTGCTAAAGCAGCCTGATACAAGGGAATGGTGTTGAGTGTGTAGTGTCAAAGATTGAATGTGCCTGAAAGAGGCACTTCATATCGGCTGCAAATGAAAAGAGACACCTTCGCCGAATAGGTGTCAGTTGTTTTGTCACGTAGACTCGCTACTTGACAGTTATTAGAATAACATGCAGGATTTTGGAAGTCAAAAGGGAATTAAAGGAAGAGGTGTTGTTATGTACGCTTACTTATTAAAAGATATAACGAAATGGATTCCAAAGTACATTATAGATAGAGGGCATGAATATTATGAAGAAGGACATGTAGAAGATGTTGAAATACACGACAAGAAAGTATTTGCGTTCGTTACTGGAAATGCAGGGAATTATGAAGTGATTATTGATCTTGAAGATTTTGCAGAAARTAGCTGTGAGTGTCCTTATGAAAATTATTGTAAACATATGGCGGCAGTTGTGTATGAAATCCAAGGTGCTGGTGAGAGTACAGTTAAAGAGCAATTGAAAGGTTTAGAAAAAGAAGAGTTACTAACAGTATTAAATCGTTTGTTACAAAGTTCGAAAAATGTGCAAATTGTAGAGACGATGTTAAAGAAGGGGAAACTTTAACTAAAGAGGGAGTTGTTTTGTAGTGAACGTACTAATTATATATGCTCATCCTAATCCTTCAAGCTTTAATGGGGCAATTTTAGAGCATGTGCAAAAAGGACTTGAGGAAACAAATCATTCTGTTACGCTACTTGATTTATATAAAGAACAATTTGATCCAGTGCTTGTATTTAATGAAGAGAAGAAAAGACGTGATTTACTAAATGAAGAAGAGACGAAGCGATATAGAGAATTAGTGCAGAAAGCGGATATTCTTCTTTTCATATATCCGATATGGTGGTGGGGCATGCCTGCTATTTTAAAAGGATTTATCGATCGTATTTTTGTAGCTGGATTTGCTTATAAATATGAGGGGTCATTACCGAAAGGCTTATTTAAAGGAAAGAAAGCATGGGTTATTAATACGTTAGACTCACCGTTATGGTACGTGGCCCTATTATATCGATCAGCGGATTGGATTATGATGAAAAGAGGGGTTTTACGTTTTTGTGGTATTCGCAATATAAAACGTTCTGCTTTTCAATCTGTGAAAACGAGTAAAGTAACGAAGCGTGAAAAATGGCTGTTACAAATAGAAGAAGCGGCTCGTACATTATGAATGAAATCGATCGTATTATAAAGTGTTGCAATTGTGATGACGAACTTTTGCGTACGTATATTAATTGTTTAGTCCAATTGAAGAAATACAGCGAAACGTTTCAACAAATTCAAATACAATTAAGAAATGATTATTTAATAAGAGGGATTTGTGAAAGAGAAGTTGATGAGGTAATAAAGGGAAGTAAAGAATATGAAACATATTTTCTTCCTAAAGTATTGCAGTGGAATTTCCTTAAGAACAATCCTCATATGATTGAAAAAGTGTGTGAAGATTTGTTTACATATGAAGCATTAAATCATGCAGAGGTAGAGTGGAGGAAGGTAATAAGCTGTATAGATAACGAATGATTTATTGTATAAAAAAGCTAGTATRAAACTAGCTTTCCATTTAAATAAATAAGAAACATAGACTAATGATAAATCCTGCATATAGTAAGTTAACAACACAAAATCCCATAATATCACGMGCGCCTAAACCAGCTATCGCTAATGCCGGTAATGCCCAGAAAGGTTGAATTAAATTTGTCCAAGCATCSCCCCATGCAATTGCCATCGCTGTTTTCGCAGCAGGTACACCAAGTTCAGCGCCAGCTGGAATCATAATTGGTGCTTGTACTGCCCACTGACCGCCTCCAGATGGAACGAAAATATTAACAATTCCAGCACTTAAAAATGTAAAGAGCGGGAATGTGGTTTCATTTGAAATACTAATAAAGAAAGTAGAAATAGCTCCTCCAAGCGAAAGACCTTCACTATTTACTCCAATCATCATCCCCATAATTCCAGCATAGAACGGAAACTGAAGTAAAATACCTGAAGCACTCTTAGTTGAGTCAGAGAAAGCGCGAATATATTGAATCGGAGTACGGTGGAAAATAAGACCGGCAATTAATAACATAAAAATAACGATATCAAGTGTAAGGTTAAAGCCTTTCGTACTAAAATAGTTAAAAATATAAATAAGACCTAATAATCCGATGCAAAGTGTAATAATCATACTATTTTCCATTTTTTCAGCGAACGTATTGTTCCCTACTTCTTGAGCGGCAGCTTCTTCATGGAATACGCTAGGATCTACAGTTATCGTATGTTTTTCATCTGGATGCATGGCCCGGTTAATGAGAGGCATCGTAACGAGAAAAATAATAACTGGCACGAGTGCGTATGGTGAGAATAACGTTTCTGTTATTGGAATCGCTTCTTTAATACTTCCAGCTRTCGTTTTAATTAACGTTTCGCCGCCAGTTGCTAACGTAAGAGGGATAGAAGCAGAAAGGCCTGCATGCCAAATGAGAAATCCAGAGTAGGAAGAAGCAATTGCTAACCTATAATCTAATCCTTCTAACTGTCTGGCCACTTCTTTTGCATATAAAACCGATACAACAATACCAAATCCCCAGTTTATGTATGCTCCTAGTAAACTTACGATTGAAATAGCAATAATACCTTGTCCATTTGTTTTCGGTAATTTCGCTGCTCTCGTTAATCCTTTTTTAATAAGAGGAGCGTTTGCTAATGCAGATCCTGTCACGAGTACAAGCGCCATTTGCATAGAAAAGGCGAGCAGTCCCCAAATTCCATTGCCCCAATGATTAATCATTTCGATCGGTGTTTGATGCGTTGCAAACATGCCAAAGAAGATAACGAAAACGGTTAATAAACATGATAAAATAAACGGTTCTGGCAAGAAGCGTTGCACTAAGGTGACACAACCATTTGTAAAGGAACGAAACAAAATAGATCAACCTCCTTATGTATATTTATTACAATATTCGAGGTTGTTTGAGTAATATCCTTTAGTATATAGAAAATTCAGATATCAAAGAGTGATTGTCGTAATTTATTGATAGATCGATATTAATAAACTATGATAAGAAAAAGAGTCTCGCATTCAGGTTCTATTTTATTTTTAATAAAATAGAACCAAAAACGCTTGTTTAGGGGGGAGCACTTAGTGGGATAGCATACTCAGGAGAAAGAAAGGTTACCAGTTGAATTGAAGAGGTATTATTAAATAAACAAGGAACKTTCCAYACAGGYTTTAATGACAATGGRASARTTTCATTTATGTTACAAAATGGAAAAAAATAAAGTTCATCATTYCGRAAGMAACTTTATTYTCATCAATAGAAGAAAKTTTCCACCAMTATCAGCAAACAATCTCCATAAGAGAAGTATATTAAAGAGGGAGTATCAATGAAG
>NZ_JBFTMA010000137.1:0-8249 GCF_056396725.1 Bacillus sp. 05T31 | reverse complement strand
GTGTTAACAAGTTTGTACAAGAACTTGTTAATACATATACGAAATAGATTTGAATTGCAGTTGATATAGCATTAAATTTATAGTTATTATAAAAATAATCAATATAAACAGACTTTGCTTAAGATACTAATATCAGTACAATTTAGATTGTATGGATTGATACCATGGAGGTAATGAAATGCGRCAATTTGCWAAACCRACAATTGTTGTAAGTAAATGTTTAGAATTTGATGCCTGTCGTTATAATGGAGAGATGATACCAGATGTAACAATTCGAAACTTGCAGCCATTTGTTACATTTATACCTGTATGTCCTGAAGTAGAAATTGGTTTAGGGACTCCTCGTGAAACGATACGTATTGTAGAAAAAAATGGTGCGAATAGGCTTGTACAACCGTCAATACGAGAAGATGTAACTGAAAAAATGAATGAATTTTCAAATGCATTTTTACAAACATTACCTGAAGTTGACGGTTTTATTTTGAAGAATCGTTCGCCAAGTTGCGGAACTCGTGATGTGAAAATCTATTCTAGTTTTGAAAAAGGGCCAGTAAAAGGAAAAGGAACTGGATTATTTGGCGGAGCAGTAATAAAAAATTTTTCGCATCTTCCAATTGAAGAAGAAGGTAGATTGTCGAATTTTATTATTAGAGAGCATTTCTTTACAAGATTGTTTACAATCGCGCATTACAAAATGATTAAACACACTAAAAACATAAAAGAACTCGTAGCGTTTCAATCAGATTATAAGTATTTATTTATGGCATATAATCAGGTGAAACAAAAAGAATTAGGGCGTATTATTGCAAATCAAAAAAATGAAACAATTGAAGTCGTATTTGATAACTATGAGAAGACTTTATATGAATTATTTATGCGCGCGCCTCGCTATACATCGAATGTAAATGTATGTGAGCACATTTTCGGATATTTTAAAACAAAGCTAAAAAAACAAGAAAAAGATCATTTTCTAGAACTGATACAAAAATATGCAGAAAAGAAAATACCACTTAGTAGTTTGCTTACAATTTTAAAATCATGGGCCATTCGATTTGATGAAAAGTATTTATTAAGACAAACATATTTTGAGCCATACCCTGAAGGGTTAGTAGAAATTTCTGATTCGGGAAAAGGTAGAGATTATTAAACAATAAATTACATAATTCGACACGAAACCTCCTATGTTGTTGTAGAACAATGTAGGAATTTTTTTGTGCATTAGTACAGAATCTGTTTTAAAATTAAGTTATGACAGAATTATAGCAATTGTCTAACTAATATTCGTGTCTTTTAAGAAGTAATGTTTGTAGTAGAAACTCGCACGCTGTCGAAACTCAATATTCGATAAGGGGTGTGTAGCGGAATGGAATTTACTCTAACTCGCGAAAAACAAATGATTAAAGAAATGGTACGTGATTTTGCTGAAAAGGAAATCGCACCGAAAGCTGTATATTATGACAAAACTGCGGAATTTCCATATGAAACATTTCAAAAAATGGGYGAACTAGGATTATTAGGTATCCCATTCCCGGAAGAGTATGGAGGTTCAGGTGGCGATACGTTATCGTACGCGTTAGCTGTTGAAGAGATTGGTCGTGCTTGTGGTGGAACAGGTTTAAGCTATGCTGCAACAATTTCATTAGGTGCTTCTCCAATTTATTATTTCGGTACAGAAGAACAAAAACAGAAATTTTTAGTTCCAATGGCATCAGGTAAAACGTTAGGTGCTTTCGGATTAACGGAGCCAAATGCTGGATCTGATGCAGGGGGCACACAAACGAAAGCAATTTTAGATGGCGATGAATATGTTATTAGTGGTGAAAAGTGCTGGATTACAAACGCAGAGTATGCAAATACAATTATTGTAACCGCTATCAACGGTTTTGAAGACAATGGTAAAAAACGTATTTCTGCATTTATCGTACCGACTACTAGTGAAGGATTAACGATTTCAAGCCCTTACGATAAGATGGGTGTTCGTGCTTCTAATACTTGTGAAATCGTACTTGATGGTGTACGTGTACCGAAAGAAAATATTCTTGGTGATGTAAATAAAGGATTTAAACAATTCTTATATACGCTTGATGGAGGACGTATTTCAATTGCAGCATTAGCAGTAGGTATTGCACAATCTGCATTTGAGCGTGCATTGCAATATGCGAAAGAACGTCAACAATTTGGAAAACCGATTTCTAATTTCCAAGCGATTCAATTTAAATTGGCTGATATGGCGACTGAAGTAGAATTAGCGCGTAATTTAGTACATAAAGCAGCTTGGTTAAAAGATAACGATAAACCTTTCGGTAAAGAAGCGGCTATGGCAAAGTTGTTTGCATCTGAAGCTGCAAGTCGTATAGCAAATCATGCAGTACAAATTCATGGTGGATATGGCTATATGCGYGAATATGAAGTTGAACGATATATTCGTGATGCAAAACTTTTAGAAATTGGTGAAGGAACTTCTGAAATTCAACGTCTCGTAATTGCAAGACATTTAGGATGTAGATAAAAAGGAGGGGTCACTATGTTTCAAAAAATATTAATTGCTAATCGCGGGGAAATCGCAGTTCGCATTATGAAAACTTGTCAAAAACTTGGCATTCGTACCGTTGCTATTTATTCTGAGGCTGATGAAAATGCCCTTCATGTAAAATTGGCAAATGAAGCTTACTTAGTAGGCGGTCCACGTGTCCAAGAAAGCTATTTAAACCTTGAAAAAATTATTGAAATAGCTAAGAAGACAAATGCTGAAGCAATCCATCCGGGGTACGGATTATTATCAGAGAATCCATCTTTTCCGATTCGCTGTAAAGAAGAAGGAATCGTATTTATCGGTCCTTCAGAAGAAATCATTACTAAGATGGGAAGTAAAATTGAGTCACGTATAGCGATGCAAGAAGCAGATGTGCCAGTAGTTCCAGGCATTACTACAAATATTGAAACTGCTGAAGAAGCAATTGAAATTGCGAAACAAATTGGTTATCCATTAATGCTTAAGGCATCCGCGGGCGGCGGAGGCATTGGAATGCAGTTGATGGAAACTGAGCAAACGCTCACCAAAGCATTTGAAAGTAATAAAACAAGAGCGCAAAATTTCTTTGGTAACGGAGAAATGTATTTAGAGCGCTATATAGCAGATGCACATCATATTGAAATTCAGCTTTTAGCAGATACACATGGTAATACAGTGTATTTATGGGAACGCGAATGTTCAGTGCAGCGCCGAAATCAAAAAGTAATTGAAGAAGCACCTTCACCATTTTTAGATGAGGGTACACGAAAGGCTATGGGAGAAGTTGCTGTACAAGCTGCTAAAGCACTTGGTTATACAAATGCAGGTACAGTTGAGTTTCTTGTAAATGATCAAAAGAACTTTTATTTCTTAGAAATGAATACGAGATTACAAGTAGAACATCCAGTTACAGAAGAAATTACTGGGTTAGACTTAGTTGAACAACAATTACTTATCGCATATGGTGAGAAGCTATCATTTACACAGGATGATGTAAAACGTAGTGGTCATGCCATTGAGGCTCGTATTTATGCAGAAGATCCGAAAACATTCTTCCCATCACCTGGGAAAATTACAGATTTAACGTTACCRACAAATATACGTATTGATCACTTTTTGGAGAATCAAGTAACGATTACACCTTTCTATGATCCAATGATTGCGAAAGTAATCGCACATGGTGAAACTCGTGAAGAAGCGATTTCAAAATTAAAAATTGCTCTAGAAGAGTTAAAAGTAGAAGGTATTAAAACAAACACACCAATGTTACTGCAAGTACTCGGAGACGATGTGTTCAAAAGTGGTATTTATACAACAGGTTTTGTAACGAAACAACTTGTTAAAAAATAAGAGTTATGAATATTAAGGGGGAAAAAATGATGACGAAAGTATATGCATCGATGGCAGGAAATGTTTGGAAAATTGTTGTAGGAGTAGGAGATACAGTAGAGGAAGAGCAGGATGTCGTCATTTTGGAATCTATGAAAATGGAAATTCCAATCGTTTCAGAAGAAGCCGGAACTGTTATGAAAATTAACGTACAAGAAGGCGATTTTGTAAATGAAGGAGATGTATTACTAGAAATTGAATAGGGAGATATAGGGGGAAGCGAATTGAAACTACCTAATTTTGCTGTCATTAAAGAAGTCGGGCCACGTGATGGCTTACAGAATGAAAAAAAGATTGTTGGCACAAAAGATAAAGTAAAATGGATTCAACTACTTACAGAAGCGGGATTGTCGTACGTTGAAGTTTCCTCATTCGTTCACCCTAAATGGGTTCCTGCATTAGCAGATGCAAGTGATGTATTTTCTGAGCTAAAAAGGGATCCAAATGTTACATATGCAGCGCTTGTTCCRAATCAAAATGGTTTGGAACGAGCTTTTTTGCAAAATGTAGATGAGGTGAATGTTTTTTTATCAGCAAGTGAATCTCACAATAAAAGTAATATTAATAAATCTATTAAAGAAGCATTAGCTGTAATTGAAGATATAACAAAACAGGCAATGTTCGAAGGGAAAAGGTAAGGGGCTATGTTTCTACTGTATTTGGATGTCCTTATGAAGGCGATATAAGTGCCACAGCAGTTGACGAAATATGTAATCAACTATTTTCATACGGCATTTATGAAGTTTCTCTCGGTGACACGATTGGTGTAGCGAATCCATTACAAGTAGAACAAGTATTAGAACATCTATTAAAGAAGTATGATGCTTCGCAGTTTGCAATGCATTTTCATAATACGTATGGAATGGCTCTGGCGAATGTAGTTAAGTCTTTAGAATATGGTATTACAACGTTTGATAGTTCTTGTGGTGGACTCGGAGGATGTCCTTATGCACCAGGAGCATCGGGTAATGTTGCTACTGATGACTTAGTGCATATGCTCCATAAGCTGGGAGTCCAAACTAATATTGATGAAGAAAAGTTATTGAGAGCTAGTCAGTTTATTCAAAGTAAGTTAAATATCCAATTACCGAGTCATGTGTATAGAGCGCTTCAACATAAAACGATAAGTAGGTGAGAAGATGCTACAATTACAAAACATTTCAGTTGACTATGTTACACCGCACGTTGTAAAGATTTCGTTAAATCGTGAAAGACAAGCAAACTCATTATCTTTGGCATTATTAGAAGAATTACAAACTATATTAACTCAAATAAACGAAGAATCAAATACGCGCGTTGTTATTTTAACAGGGGATGGCGAAAAAGCATTTTGCGCTGGTGCTGATCTAAAAGAGCGTGCCAACATGAGTGAAGAACAAGTTCGCCATGCTGTTGGTATGATTCGTTCTACTATGGAGATGGTGGAACAATTACCACAACCAGTTATTGCTGCTATTAATGGAATCGCACTTGGTGGAGGTACTGAATTAAGCTTAGCTTGTGATTTTAGAATTGCTTCTGACACTGCAAGTCTAGGTCTTACTGAAACCTCTCTTGCAATTATACCTGGAGCAGGTGGTACTCAGCGTTTACCGAGATTAATTGGAGTCGGTAGAGCGAAAGAATTAATTTATACAGGAAGACGTATTTCGGCGCAAGAAGCGAAAGAATATGGTTTAGTAGAATTCGTAGTACCAGCTGATTTACTAGAAGAGAAAGCAATTGAAATTGCAGATCGAATTGCTAAAAATGGTCCAATTGCTGTTCGATTAGCAAAAGAAGCAATTTCAAATGGTATTCAAGTAGATTTACATACCGGATTACAAATGGAAAAACAGGCGTATGAGGGCGTAATCCATACGAAAGATAGATTAGAAGGRTTACAGGCATTCAAGGAAAAACGCAAACCAATGTATAAGGGGGAGTAAATATGTTAGATCAAAAACAACAATCTAATTCATTTGAAGAACGAGTTGAAACAATTAAGCAAGGCGGGGCAACGAAATATCATGAACAAAACAAAGCAAAAGGAAAACTTTTTGTTCGAGATCGTTTAGCTCTTTTATTCGATAATGGTGAATATGTGGAAGATGCATTATTTGCAAATTGTGAACAAACCGGGTTACCAGCTGACGGCGTTGTAACTGCAACTGGTAAAATACATGGTCGTACTGCGTGCGTAATGGCAAATGATTCAACTGTTAAGGCTGGATCATGGGGAGCACGTACAGTTGAAAAGATTTTACGTATTCAAGAAACGGCTGAGAAATTACGTGTGCCGTTATTTTATTTAGTTGACTCCGCTGGGGCACGTATTACAGATCAAGTTGAAATGTTCCCTGGACGCCGCGGTGCGGGAAGAATTTTTTATAACCAAGTGAAATTATCTGGAAAAGTGCCACAAATTTGTTTATTATTTGGACCTTCAGCAGCTGGTGGTGCATATATTCCAGCATTTTGTGACGTTGTTATGATGGTTGAAGGAAATGCTTCTATGTATTTAGGGTCTCCGCGTATGGCTGAAATGGTTATCGGTGAGAAGGTAACTTTGGAAGAAATGGGCGGAGCACGTATGCATTGCTCAGTATCAGGATGCGGAGATGTTTTATGTAAAACAGAAGAAGATGCAATTACGCAAGCGAGACAATATATTTCTTATTTTCCAAGTAACTATTTAGAAAAGACTCCTTTGATTACACCTCAAGAACCGAAACAGTTCGATAAAACGTTAGAAGAAATCATTCCAGAAAATCAAAATGCTCCTTTCAATATGAAAGATCTCATTAACAGAATTATTGATGAAGGTTCTTTTTTTGAAGTGAAAAAATTATTTGCTCAAGAACTAATTACAGGTTTAGCGCGTATTGATGGTAAGCCAATTGGCATTATTGCAAATCAGCCGCGTATGAAGGGCGGCGTTTTATTCCACGATTCAGCTGATAAAGCAGCGAAGTTTATAAATTTATGCGATGCATACCATATCCCATTATTATTCCTTGCAGATGTACCTGGATTTATGATTGGTACAAAAGTAGAACGTGCCGGAATTATTCGTCAYGGTGCAAAAATGATCTCTGCAATGAGTGAAGCAACTGTACCGAAAATTTCTATCGTCGTTCGAAAAGCATATGGAGCTGGCTTATATGCAATGGCAGGTCCAGCGTTTGAACCAGATTGCTGCTTAGCGTTACCAACAGCTTCTATTGCAGTAATGGGTCCAGAAGCAGCGGTCAATGCTGTATATGCAAATAAGATTGCAGCTTTACCAGAAGAAGAGCGTGCAAGCTTTATTGCTGAAAAACGAGAAGAGTATAAGAAAGATATTGATATTTACCGTTTAGCATCTGAGATGGTGATTGATGGTATTGTTCATCCAAACAATTTACGTGAAGAGTTAAAAGGACGATTCGAAATGTATATGAGTAAATATCAAGTATTCACGGATCGTAAACATCCTGTATATCCAGTTTAAAAGCCCTATTTAGGGCTTTCTTGCTCAAAAAATCAAGGAGGGGAAAACATGAAACAAGCAGTTTGGTTTCCAACAGAAGAATATAAAGAAAAAACGCGTTTATTTGGTTGGATGAAATCATTAGGCTATGAAGATTACGAAGCTTTTTATAATAAGTCAATTGAAGAAACAGCTTGGTTTTGGGGAGAAGCTGAGAGAGCAGTTGGCTATCAGTGGATGAAACCATATACAGAAGTGTTAGATTTAGAAAATGGTACACCGTTTGCACAGTGGTATACTGAGGGAACTTGTAACGTTGTAGAATCTGCTTTATCTCGCTGGCTTGCAGACGATAAAACGAAAACACAAGCAGCACTTATGTATGAAGGGGAAAACGGAACTTCGAAATCATTTACATATGAAGAGCTTGACAGCTGGGTAAGCCGTGTTGCCAACGGTTTGAAACATGCTGGTATTGAAAAAGGTGATCGTGTAACAATTTACATGCCAATGATTCCTGAAACAGTTGTTGCTATGTTAGCGGTAATGAAAATTGGAGCGATTATTTCACCAATATTCTCAGGTTTTGCTGCTGATGCAGTAATGACACGTGTACAAGCAGCTGGTTCAAAAATGGTTATTACCGCAGATGGCTTTTCACGCCGTGGGAAAATTGTTTCATTAAAAGATGAAGTAGATAAAGCTTGTGAACATTGTCCAACTGTTGAAAAGGTGGTAATTGTTCGTCATGCAGGAAATGATTTTACACCGCATAATTATGATTTTTCATGGAGTACGTTAGAAAAAGAAAAACCATTTATACATGCTGAAGAAATGAACAGTGATGATCCATTAATGCTTATATATACATCTGGAACGACTGGTAAGCCGAAGGGG